>WRAI01000035.1 GCA_009780275.1 Oscillospiraceae bacterium
CAAAAACAGCATGTCGTGAATACGCTCTTTGACGCCAACGCTTAATTCTTGTACGTTTTCATCTTGCCATAAAACTACATTTTTTCCTTGCCTTTTTTACGCATTTTATCATTGTCATTGACAAGTTGATGTGATTATAGAACAAGCAAAAACGGCAGAGCAAACGCCGGCGCGTACTGTGCGCACGAGAAATCACCATGAAAGATAACAGCAAAACTTTTTGAAAAATCTCTTGACAACTCGTAGCGACAAGTTTTTGGTTGCTCAAAAATTTGGGTGTGTTGGCATGAGTATAATCGCATACTCAAATTATAATTTGTCGGTGGGCGGGTTTCCCTATCTTATCGGCAATAATTTAATTGAATCATTCAAAATGTTGTTGTTCTTTATTTTTCGTCATACACATGAATAAATCAATTTTTCTTTATGAAGCACAGCCATGTTATAGGCTGTTTTTTTATATTTTATAAAAATAATTGCAAATAACTGCTTGACAAATATGCGAGCGTATGCTATATTATAAACGAAATGGAGGATAGGACAATGGAAAACACAACTTTACTTTCTCTATCTGCTGAAAACTTTGCTTCTTTTGCTGAATGCGCTACTTTTACAACGGTCATTGAGGCGGGCAAAAAAGAGCATATGGAAAACACTTTTAAGCGCGGAGACCATACACTAAACAAAGTTTCTGTTCTCTACGGTGCAAATGGCTCTGGAAAAACATTCTTTTGTAAAATTCTAAGAGAAATTCAACGAATATTAGAATGGTCACCTATTTGCGTTGCTGTGAACAACCCTCAGCTTTTAGCAATTCCCGAAATAAAGGGGATGGACAGCTCTGTTTCTAAATTTGCATTTGATACTGCGTATAAGGATAAGCCATCGTGTTTCGCAATATCTATAAATTTGGGCGAAACTACTTATAGCTATTCATTCTGCATTCATGGAAAAAAAATAGTTTCAGAGCTACTTACAAAGAAATACCGCCGAACGGAAAAAATACTTGAACGAACATCACCATCCTTTAAGGATATCTCTTTACGCTCAGAGTTGAAAGGATTTGAATCCGCAAAACATATTGTAAATGAAGAAGCTCTGTGCTTACCCGTTGCTGCTATATTTAACAATGAGTTTGCCAACAAAGTAGTTTCTGCTATTACCAATATTCAAGTTATCAGCATGACGGCTGCAAAAATTCACCCAGCAGAAACCAAAGAATCGTTTTCTATATCTCGAAGAGAGAAGTATGTTAATATTCTTAAAAAGGCAGATCCGACCATAAGAAATTTGAATATATCCTTTGAGGAAGAAGAAGTGGCTTCGCAAAATATAGCCTTAGATGATTTTGAAAACCGAGAAATTATTACCAAGAAAACAACGGTAGGAGTTGGCACTGAACATGCAATTTACACAGATGGAATAGAAATGGAGCCGGTTCCTATGCGTTTTTTCGCTGATGAATCGTTAGGGACGATCAAATTATTTACAGCATTACCACATCTATTTGACACATTAGAACATGGAGGAGTTCTTGTTGTCGACGAAATAGAGAATGGGTTGCATCTATCTTTGGCCAAAGAAATTATTGGATTGTTTATCAATCCAGAAAGCAATCCTAACAACGCCCAGCTTATTTGCACTTCACACCAACCCCTACTTGTAAGCGAAAATTTCCGGCGCGACCAAGTTTGGGTAGTCAGCAAAGATGATTACGGAAAAAGCTCTCTGCATAGAATGAGCTCGCTAAAAAGCTCAAACGCTAAAGCAGGCTTAACAAATCGCATTCTCGAAGGAGCTTTTGGCTGTAATCCAGAATCTTTTTTTGACAACACATAGAACGTGAAAAAGCAAAAACACCGAGCGACAACTCGGTGTTCTGCGGGATAACAGAAGCATGAGACGACCTCATACTTGCGTCAGAAGCATAAGTATATCATGGTCTATTCCAAATTGCAATAGAAATCTGTATCCAGAAAGGTAAAAAACGCAGGCTTTTTCTAAAAATGTGATGTTATACATTTTTAGAAAGGAGTTCAATAATGAGAATTAAATATACTTATTATCGGTGCCGTTGCGGTAGGAAGCTTATACCAACAGGCAATCCTTCAAAGTGTCCATATTGTCGTCAAGTGACGTATCTGAAGTAGATGGGCATATGAGCTAAACGAACCGCTTCCTATATACATAATATAGGGGGCGGTTCGCCTTTTAATAGGTAACTGTCAATGCGTTTTCGAGCCGTTGCAAAATAATTTCATCTGTGTTAAGATGGATTCGCAAATTCTTTATTCAAAGCTATTTGCCGTGATACTATTTTGATACTAAAAAATCCTCATGCCCCAAATAGCAGTAAGAGTGAGGATAATGGGAATCAAAATCTGTAATATCACAAAAACAAAAATGTTTAATATTGATATAGACTTGGCGAGTGGGAGTAGAAAAAGCCTTTTCTCCCCTTGCCATCTTGCAGAAATCCGTGTATAATAAGGGATATTTTCATAACGAGGCGTACATATGACAAAATACATTTTCGTAACAGGCGGCGTAGTATCGGGCTTAGGCAAGGGCATTACCGCCGCGTCACTGGGCAGATTGCTCAAACAGCGTGGACTCAAAGTCGCCGCACAAAAGCTCGATCCCTACATGAATGTCGATCCGGGTACCATGAGCCCATTTCAGCATGGCGAGGTCTTTGTCACCGACGACGGTGCCGAAACCGACCTCGACTTGGGGCACTACGAGCGGTTTATCGACGAAAATCTAACCCGGCTCAGCAGTCTTACAGCGGGTCAAGTCTATTGGCGCGTGCTGGAACGTGAGCGCGCCGGCGGATACTTGGGCGGCACGGTGCAAGTCATTCCGCACGTCACCGAAGAGATCAAAAACTTCATTTACGCCAAAGCGCAGAGCAGTCAGGCCGACGTGTTGATTACCGAAATCGGCGGCACGACCGGCGACATTGAATGCCAACCGTTTTTAGAGGCCATCCGTCAAGTGTCATTAGAAAAAGGCGCACAAAACTGCCTGTTTATCCATGTGACACTCATCCCCTATCTCAAATTTTCGGGCGAGCATAAGTCCAAGCCGACACAACACTCAGTGGCTCAATTGCGCGCCACAGGCATCACGCCTAACATTATCGTAACGCGCGCCGACGAACCGCTGAGCAACGGCATCGCTGACAAGTTGGCACTGTTCTGCAATGTCAAGCCCGATTGCGTTATTGAAAATATCACCGCGCCGTCACTGTACGAAGTCCCGTTACTGTTGCACGAAAACGGGTTGGACACTGTTGTTTGCCGCCAGCTTGGCATTGATGCGCCGCAACCCGATTTGGTCGAATGGCAGATGATGGCACAGCGTATTGCCACACGGACATCAACAGTCACCATCGCCATCGTCGGCAAATATGTCCAATTGCACGACGCCTACTTGTCGGTCATGGAGAGCCTGCACCACGCCGGCTTCGCCACCTCGTCAAAAATCAACTTTAAGTGGATTGACAGCGAGGACGTTACGCGCGAAACTGTCGGGCAGCTCTTAGACGATGTTGACGGCATCGTAATTCCCGGCGGATTCGGCGACCGCGGCGTCGACGGCAAGCTTTGGGCCTGCCAATACGCCCGCGAACATGACATTCCATTCTTAGGCATCTGCTTGGGCATGCAGGCTGCTGTCATTGAGTTTGCGCGAAATGCTTGCGGTCTTGACGCACATTCGGGTGAGTTCTGCCAATCGACGGCGCATAAAGTCATCGATCTTATGCCAGACCAAGAAGGTCTCGTTGGCAGTGGCGGCACAATGCGCCTTGGTTCATATCCGTGC
Organism: Oscillospiraceae bacterium; assembly: GCA_009780275.1. Taxonomy (NCBI): domain Bacteria; kingdom Bacillati; phylum Bacillota; class Clostridia; order Eubacteriales; family Oscillospiraceae; species Oscillospiraceae bacterium. The sequence goes on from WRAI01000035.1 coordinate 3,829, forward strand.
GCAGTCAAACCGAATACTTTGTTATACAAGCTGTACAACATGCCCAACATCGAAGAGCGGCACCGCCATCGTTTTGAATTCAACAACGACTACCGTGCACAGCTGACAGCGCACGGGCTGGTCATTTCCGGCACATCGCCCGACAATCGTCTTGTCGAGGCCATCGAATTGCCTGAAAAGCGCTTCTTTGTCGGCGTACAATTTCATCCCGAATTCAAAAGTCGTCCCAACCACCCGCACCCGCTGTTTGTGGGGTTGGTGCAGGCTGCTATGAAAGGAGAAGATCTAACATGAAACTCTTAGAATATTGCTACTACTTCCTTGGGTTCCTTGTCGTCAACTTCATCTTTGCACTGACCGATGGGCGCGGCTTCGACCTAACCGGCGCAATCGTTCGCACCGTTGTTCTCTGCGGCGCATTTGTGTTTTTAACGGTTTTTTGGAACATGTTTGTCAAGAAAAAGTTGCAAAAATCTATCAAAGACGATGATCACGCATGAGAGACTATGCCATGGAAGTCAATCAACGTGTCACTTTTATCCGTGATGTGTTGCAATCGAGTGGCGCGCAAGGCATCGTCTTCGGCAACAGCGGCGGAAAAGATTGTGCGTTGGTTGGCATTTTATGTAAAAAGGCCTGCGACAATACTGTCGGTGCGATTATGCCTTGCGGCTCCAAGCGCAATTACGCACTTGATCGCGACGACGCACTGACGTTTGCCGCGCAGTATAATATTGAAACGCGCCAAGTCGATTTGTCACCCGTGCGTGAGGCATTTTTATTGGCTGTTTCAGCGGCAGCAACGGTTACAGACACGGCAAATATTAACATCGCACCGCGCTTGCGTATGACAACACTCAACGCCATTGCGGCAAGCGAAAATCGACTGGTTGCCGGTACGGGCAACCGCAGTGAGCGATATATGGGCTACTTCACCAAGTGGGGTGACGGCGCGTTTGATTTCAACCCGATTGCCGACTTGACGGTGACGGAAGTGTTCGAGTTTCTGCGCCATTTGGGTGCACCCGACCGTATCATTGACAAAGCTCCATCAGCCGGATTATTTGACGGGCAAACCGATGAACAAGATATGGGCGTGACGTATGCAGCAATTGACAAATATTTGTTCGAAGGCACGGCAACAGCCGAAGATTTGACGATTATTGAGCGATATCATGCGATGAGCGAACATAAACGACAGCCACCACCGACATTTGGAGGTTCTCTATGATTAAAATTATCGACTATAAAGCAGGTAACGCGCCCAGCGTCATGCACGCGCTCAGTCACTTGGGCAAGCAGGCAGAATTTGTTCGTTGTGTCAGTGATTTGACAAGTGCAAGCCACATCATTCTGCCCGGCGTTGGCAGTGCCAAGGCAACGATGGATTCGCTCTTTGAGATGGACGTTTTGGCTGCGCTGAAAGAACTGGTTTTAGTCAAAAAAACGCCTTTCTTAGGCATCTGCGTGGGAATGCAGATTTTGTTTGAGCATAGCGAGGAAGAGAATACGCAATGTCTTGGCTGGCTGAAAGGCCAAGTTGTGAAATTCGACACAGACAAGGTTCGGGTGCCGCAGATAGGCTGGAATAAAGTTACTTTCAACGATGATACAACCCAAGAGGACTACTTCTACTTCGTTAACTCATACTATGCAAAATCCGCCTTTGCAGAAGACATTTGGGGCGTTGCCGACTATAACGGTGAATTCACGGCAGCCGTCAACCGCAGCAACATTTACGGTATGCAGTTCCATGCTGAAAAGAGCGGCGAGGCGGGGCTGGAATTATTGCAAAATTTTATAGCATCGGGGGACAATTAACATGCTTACCAAACGACTGATTGCCTGCTTGGACGTTATCAACGGGCGCGTCACCAAGGGGGTGAAATTCCAGGACAACATCGATGTTGACGCAGCGGAAGTAATGGCCGAAAAAATCTATCAGGCCGGCATTGACGAGATGATCTTCTTCGATATCACTGCCAGTGCTGAAAAACGGCGCACCGATATTGAAACCATCAAGCGCGTGGCAAAGCGCGTATTTATCCCGTTTACAGTCGGCGGCGGCATCCGCAACTTAGACGATATGTATGAAGTCCTCAAAGCCGGTGCCGAAAAAATCAGCGTCGACTCGATGGCAGTGCGCAATCCGCAAATCATCAACGACGGCGCAAAAGCCTTTGGCTCACAGTGCATTGTGTTGTCTACGCAAGTGCAGCGTGTACCAAAAACGCAACAAATCCCAAGCGGCTTTGAAGTCTTTATCGACGGTGCACGCGTTGCCACCGGCATGGATGCACTCGAATGGGTTCAGCGCGGGCAGGAGCTGGGTGCGGGCGAAATTTGCCTCAACAGCATTGACTGTGACGGCACACATAACGGTTACGATCTTGAACTTATGCGAATTGCCGAGGAAGCTTTATCCATCCCGCTGATTGCTTCCGGCGGCGCGGGCAAGCCAGAACATTTGAAGGATGTATTCACGCAAACTGATGCACAGGCCGCGATTATCAGCAGTATGTTATACTCGCCGCGTATGGAGCGAAATTACAGCGTAGAGGAATTGAAATCATATTTGCTGAAACATGGTGTACCGATGCGGCCGATGAGAGTTTAAGTTTGACAAGCCGGCCAACATCAAGTATAATTTTTGGATAGGATTATCGTGCGTTGAGAGGTAACAATATGCAAATTGACGGCAATCTAATCGCCTATTTGGAGGATTTGTCCTGCCTAAATCTGACAGATGAGGAAAAGGTACATCTGATAGACGATTTGGGCAAAATCTTGAAGCGCATGGGGCAGCTTGGCACACTTGATGTCACAGGCGTTTCGGAGTGCAGCCATCCGTATGACTACACCAACTCCATGCGCGATGATGTGATACAATCCGCATGGCCGCGTGAGTTGATTTTGCAAAATGCGCAAAAGCATACTGATGAGATGTTTGTTGCGCCCAAAACAGTGGATTGAGAGGATTTACAAATGATACACCGTTGCTATATAGAAAAACGCCCCGGACATGACGTTGCCGCGCAGTCGTTGCAGAACGAATTGCGCGCTTTGTTGCGTTTACCCGATTTATCGGTACGGCTATTTAACCGTTATGATGTACAGGGTTTGCCTGCCGAAAATTGGGCGAGTGTGAAGGCAAGTGTACTCAGTCAACCCATGTGCGATGTTTGTTGCAACGATGAATTGCCACAATTTGAGTCTGATGTCCGTTTGCTTTTTGTCGAGCCTTTGCCCGGGCAGTTTGACATTATCTCCGACTCATATCAACAAAGTATTCAAATGTTGCTCGGCGGCGAACGTCCCATTGTCAAAACAGCGACAGTGTACGCGTTGCAAGGCATTGACAACCAAGCCTTTGAGCGCATCAAGGTATATCTTATCAACCCGCTGGATAGCCGCGAAGCTACGGCAGATAAGCCCTCAAGCCTAACAAACGATAACAATCGTGCGATTGACGATATTCCTGTTATCGAGGGTTTTATCGCGTTGGACAAGCCCGCGTTGGATGCCCTGCCGGAAGAACTGGGACTTGCCATGTCGCAAGCTGATTTGGCAATCATTCAAGAACACTTTCAACGCGAAAAACGCGACCCGACTTTGGCCGAATTGAAAGTGATTGACACGTATTGGTCTGACCACTGCCGTCATACCACATTTTTTACCGTTATTGATGACGCCGACATTCAAGACGAGCGCGTACGCAAGGCCTACGACTTGTTTTTGAGCGTCAACGGCAAGCGAGACACCACGTTAATGAACATTGCAACTGCATCAATGCGGCATTTGCGCAAGCAAGACAAACTACCCATGCTGGATGAGTCGGAGGAAAACAACGCTTGTACAGTTCAAGTGCGTGCCGAATTTGAAGATGGCGAACAAGACTGGCTCTTATTTTTCAAAAATGAAACACACAACCATCCCACCGAAATTGAGCCGTACGGCGGCGCGAACACCTGCGTCGGCGGTGCCATTCGCGACCCGTTGTCCGGCAGGTCTTATGTCTATCAAGCCATGCGGATTACCGGCTCGGGCGACCCGCGTATGCCGTTGGACTCCACATTGCCCGGCAAATTACCGCAATATCAAATCACCACTACTGCCGCCAAAGGCTCCGGCGCATATGGCAACCACGTCGGCTTGGCAACAGGCTTTTCCAAAGAGCTGTACCACCCGGGCTACATTGCCAAGCGTTTGGAATGCGGCGCTCTTGTCGGTGCCGCACCCAAAGATTGGGTGCGACGTGAGCATCCGGCCGTTGGTGATGTTGTTGTACTGCTTGGCGCAAAAACCGGACGTGATGGCATTGGCGGTGCCACAGGCTCATCTGCATCAGATTCATCTGAAACACAAAGCGGTCCCACGGCATCCGACTGTGCCGCCGAAGTTCCAAAAGGTGAAGCGTCCGAAGGCCGTAAACTGCAACGCCTTTTCCGCAATCCCGATGTGACACATTTGATTAAACGTTGTAACGACTTCGGCGCAGGCGGCGTATCTGTCGCAATCGGCGAAATTGCCGATGGAATAGAGGTTAATCTCGATGTCGTGCCAACCAAGTATGATGGGCTGAACGGCATGGAGCTTGCCTTATCGGAATCGCAGGAACGCATGGCAGTTGTGATTGCCGAAAATGATTTTGAGCAACTGCTTGCATATGCCAACGCCGAAAACGTTGAAGCAACTGTTGTTGCGCAAGTCACCGAACGGCGATATATGACCATGACATGGCGCGGCAAGACGATTATCGATATCAGCCGCGATTTATTGGATACCAATGGCGCGACTCGCTATGCCGCAGTTGAGGTAGGGCGCGGTGCCTCCGACGCGACGCAAGCTGCACCGGGAGCACAGTGTGCCGAGGGCGTCACGCCCTACATGCTTGCATTAGCACAAGACCTCAACTTCTGCTCGCAAAAAGGGCTGGTTGAGCGGTTTGACAGCTCGGTTGGCGGGGGTAGTGTGCTGATGCCGCTTGGCGGCAAGTATGCCTTGACTGAAGCACAAGTCATGGCAGCACTCCTCCCAAGTGTCGGCGCACAAACGGCATCTGTCATGGCATACGGGTTTGATCCCGAATTGACAGAAGCTGACCCATTCGGCGGCTCGGTTTGGGCAGTCGTTGTATCGGTGGCCAAGCTGATTGCATCAGGTGTACCGTTGGACACCGTGCATTTATCATTGCAGGAATTTTTCCCGCAACTGCGTGATTGCCCGACCCGTTGGGGCAAGCCCTTTGCCGCGGTGCTTGGCGCATTTGCAGCGCAAATGGGACTGGGCATTGCGGCTATCGGCGGCAAGGACTCGATGTCGGGCAGTTTCGGCGAACTGGATGTGCCGTCAACGCTGATTAGTTTTGCCGTTGGTGTTCAAAATGCGGCACACATTATCAGCCCCGAATTCAAAGCGGCAAATAACCCTGTCTATCTGCTTGAAACACCGCTTGATAGTGATGGCTTACCCAACTACCCTGCCCTGCAAGAACTTTGGGCGAAATACACCAAACTTTGTCGCGCGGGTAAAATCAATTCAGCATGGGCATGTGAGCGCAACGGCGTTTACGGTGGCATCATGAAGATGGCGTTTGGCAACAAAATTGGCTTTACCGGTAACTTCGACAAGAATCTGCCCGAGTTTGGCTCGATTGTCTTTGAGGCAACAGAGAAATTAGATGACTTTACGCTGCTCGGGCATACACAGGACAAGCCTTGCTTGACATTGGGTGACGAAGATGTAGCCTTAGAGGAATTGATTGAAGCGTGGAACGCGCCGTTGGCGCAAGTGTGGAATGTAGAAATTCCGAATGGCTCGAAATCACTCCCACAAACTCCTGCTTTCACGCCCAAAACTCCGAACTCCGAATTCCGAATTCCGAATTCTAAACCAAAGGCGATAATCCCAACCTTCCCCGGCACAAATGGCGAGTATGACACACAAATGGCGATTGAACGTGCCGGAGGACAATCTGAAATTGTACTTGTACGCAATCTTACGCCTGCCATGTTAGAAGAATCAATTGCCGCCTTGGAGAAGGCCATTAACAATACGCAGATGCTTGTCTTCCCCGGTGGATTCTCTAGCCAGTATATTGAAGCCCTCTTCCGTAACAACCGTCTTGTCCACGCCGTCGAGGACTTAATCCATCGACGCAACGGCTTGATTTTAGGCATTTCGAGCGGCTTCCGGGCACTTGTCAATCTCGGATTGCTGCCATACGGCAAAGTGACTGATATGGCCGCCGACAGCCCCACGCTTACTTTCAACGCCATTGGACACCATCAGGCATACTACGTCAAGGCCCGTGCGGCGTCCATGCTGTCGCCGTGGATGAGCCGTGTCGACCCCAACGAACTGTACGTTCAGCCCATCAGCCACGGCGAAGGGCAGTTTATGGCAACGCCACAAACGCTGGAGCGCTTGCAGAACAACTGCCAGATTGCATTCCAATACGTTGATTATGACGGTACCCCGTCCATGGACGTCGCACACAACCCCAACGGCTCACTGTGGGCGATTGAAAGTATATGCAGCCCCGACGGCAAGATTTTAGGCAAAATGGCGCATACCGAGCGTTATGGCAAATATGTGGGCAAAAATGTACCCGGCAATAAATTTCTGCCGCTGTTTGAGGGTGGAGTAAACTATTTCTTGTAGGGGCGACCTGTGGTCGTCCGTGGAGGCGAAAATGTTTGACATGAGCGCATTACAATTAAGCAAAGCCCTGCAAAACAAGCAGCTCAACGTTGTAGACGTGGTGACTGCTTATCTTGAACGCGCTGAAAAGAACGCGCACAACGCATTTATCACTGTCATGCGCGACAAGGCGTTGGCTCGGGCACAAGAAATTCAAGCAAAAATTGACGCAGGTGAGATTCTCTCTCCACTGATGGGTGTGCCGATTGCCTTGAAAGACAATATTTCGACGGCAGGGACGCCGACAACGTGCGCCTCCAAGATGCACGACGGCTATGTGCCAATCTACAATGCAGCCGTTGTCGAGCGGCTCGAACAAGCCGGCATGATTGTCATCGGTAAGCTGAATATGGACGAATTTGCCATGGGCGGTTCAAGCGAAACCAGCGTCTTCGGCGCGGTGCGCAATCCGCATGACACCTCACGCGTGGCCGGCGGCAGTTCGGGCGGAAGCGCAGCAGCCGTTGCGGCACGGGAAGTACCGCTAACACTCGGCTCGGATACGGGCGGCAGTATTCGCCAACCCTGCTCTTTCTGCGGCGTGACAGGCATCAAGCCGACATATGGCGCAGTGTCGCGCCACGGTGCGATTGCCTTTGCCTCATCACTCGACCAAATCGGCACATTGGGCAAAGATATCAACGACTGTGCCGCAATGCTTGCCATCATTTCCGGCCCGGACGAACGCGACAGCACCTGTGTCATTGACAAGCCATTTGCCTTTGATATTTCGTTGTCTGAGCAGTTGGATGGCGTGAAGATCGGCCTGCCGCGGAACTGCTTCTCCGATGGTCTTGATGAGGATACCGCCAAAGCCATTCGCACTGCCATACAAGAATTTACAACGGCGGGCGCGACTGTCGAGGAATTCGATATGCCCTTGCTTGACTATGCCATTGATGCCTACTATATCATCGCTTGCGCCGAAGCATCGAGCAATCTATCGCGCTATGACGGCCTAAAATACGGGCATCGAGTTGATGCAGACAATCTTCATGACCTGTATCGCAACTCCCGCAGCGAAGGCTTCGGATTGGAAGTCAAGCGGCGCATTATGTTGGGTTCGTTTGTGCTATCGAGTGGCCATTATGACGCTTACTATAAGCGAGCATTGCAGACCCGTGCGCTCATCAAAGACGCTTATGATAAGCTGTTCGGACAATTTGACATTATTCTCACGCCCGTGGCGCCCTCGATTGCATACAAAATCGGTGCCAACATTGACGACCCGATTAAAATGTATATGGGTGATGTCTTTACTTGCTCGGTCAATATGGCGGGACTGCCCGCAATTGCTCTGCCATGCGGGTTTAGCCACGACGGCTTGCCCATTGGTCTACAGTTGATTGGCGAGGCATTCTCCGAGCCGAAATTGGTCAACGCTGCGCAAGTTTATCAAAAGCGCACCGATTTTCATGTTAGGGGGGGGCAAACATGAGCTGGGAAATCGTAATGGGCTTGGAAGTCCACGCCGAACTCTCGACCAAGACAAAAATCTTCTGCGGCTGCCCCAACGACTTTGGCGGCGCCCCTAACACGCACGTCTGCCCCATTTGTTCGGGTATGCCGGGCACGTTGCCGGTACTCAACCGTGCCGTAGTGGAATACGCCGTCAAGCTGGGGCTGGCATTGGATTGCGACATTACTTCACCCTGCCAATTTGACCGCAAACATTATTTTTACCCCGACCTGCCCGCGGCATATCAAGTGTCACAATTATACGTGCCCATCTGCCAAAACGGGCATATCGATCTCGACCTTGACGGCGTTGAAAAGCGTATTCACATCCGTCAAATACACATGGAAGAAGATGCCGGCAAACTGATACACGACCCCGCGAATCATCGCACGTTGATGGATTTCAATCGTGCCGGTGTGCCTCTCTTAGAGATTGTTTCGCAACCCGATTTCCGTAGCGCTGATGAGGTTATAGCATACTTGGAACAGTTGCGCGAAACGCTGATCTATCTCGACATTTGCGACGGCAAGATGCAGGAAGGCTCTATGCGCGTAGACGTAAATTTGTCGATACGGCGACCTGGCGGCGAGCTTGGCGTGCGCACTGAAATGAAAAATCTCAACTCGTTCAAAGCCATTGCACGAGCCATTGAATATGAATCCGAACGACAAATTGATATTTTGGAAAGCGGCGGACAGCTCATGCAACAGACGCGCCGTTGGGATGACGACCGTGGCGAAAGCTACGCCATGCGTTCCAAAGAGAACGCACAAGACTACCGCTACTTCCCCGACCCCAACCTATTACCTATTGAAATCAACGCCGCGTGGATGACACGATTGCGCGACAGTTTGCCGGAATTGGCACACCAAAAGCGCGCACGGTATGTACAGGATTACGGACTATCAAATGTCGAAGCCAATATTTTGACGACGCATCGCAATGTATCGGATTTATTTGAAGCATTGATTGCCAACAGTTGCGAACCAAGAGAAACTACGAATTTGATCGTTGTCGAAATTATGCGTTTGATGAACGCACACGACACATTGCCCGAAAACTTGAACATTGATACAAGCAAACTGGCAACGCTGATTGCGCTGGTTCTTGATGATAAGATCAACCGCAAGGCGTACAAAGAAACCATCGAGGCCGTTTTTATCGACAACGTTGACCCCGAGACATATATCAACGATAAAGGGCTGCTCATGGTCAGCGACGACGGCGCATTAGCAGGCATTGTGGCGGCCGTTATCGCAACCAACCCCGACGCCGTGACAGACCATCATAACGGAAAACCCAAGGCGTTCGGATTCCTAATGGGGCAGATTATGAAGCAGCTTGGACGCAGCGGCAACCCGACAGCTGCAAAAAAAGCATTGGAAGAGAAACTGAAAGAAACCTAACGCTCGCCGGAGGGACCGGCATCAATTATCGACCCGCTCACTGATAAAATAAGAAAGGGGTCCCCGCGAGACCTGTCTCATGGGGAATGAAACCATGAAGTATCGCACACACACTTGCGGCGCGTTGCGCCCTGAACATATCGGACAGACTGCCACGCTGTCGGGATGGGTAGAAAATATCCGTGACCACGGCGGCGTTGAGTTTGTCGATTTGCGCGACCAATACGGCATCACGCAAGTCGTGTTGCATGACGACGGCGTAAAATTTTCGCGTGAAAGTGTTATCACGGTACAAGGCGAAGTCAAACAACGCGCCGAAGATACTGTCAACCCGCGCTTGGCAACGGGCGAAGTCGAAGTCCACGCGATAAACATTATCGTGCAAAGCGCAGCGACACGTATGCTGCCGTTTGAAGTACGCGAATCACAAGCCGTGCGCGAAGAAGTGCGGCTTACCCACCGTTTCTTAGACCTGCGCAACCCGTCCGTCAAACAAAATATCTTGCTGCGCTCGCAAGTGACATCTTTTTTGCGTCAAAAGATGGAACAACTGGGTTTTACCGAGTTTCAAACACCTATTTTGACTTCATCGTCGCCCGAGGGCGCGCGTGATTTTCTCGTGCCCAGCCGCAAGCATCATGGCAAATTCTACGCATTGCCGCAAGCACCACAGATTTTCAAACAGCTACTGATGGTGTCGGGCTTTGACCGCTACTACCAAATCGCGCCCTGTTTCCGCGATGAAGATGCTCGCGCGGATCGCTCACCGGGCGAGTTTTATCAGCTGGACTTTGAAATGGCGTTTGCCACGCAGGAGGATGTTTTTGAAATCGCCGAAAACGTGCTGACAGAAACGTTTGCCAAGTTTGGCGACAAACCCGTCACTTCAGCACCCTTCCCGCGCATCTCTTACGCCGAAGCTATGATGAAGTACGGCACCGATAAGCCAGATTTGCGCAACCCATTGATTATTGAGGACTTGACCGACTTCTTCCAAGGCGTTGACTTCGCGCCGTTTAAAGATATTCCCGTCCGCGGCATTGTGGCGCAAGGGGCGAGTACACAATCTAAATCATTTTTCGAGCGTATGCTGCAATCCGCGCTCGACATCGGCATGAAAGGTCTCGGCTATATTTCGGTGCTGGAAGACGGCAGCTTCAAAGGCCCAATCGTCAAGTTTTTGTCCGACAGCAAACAGGCAGAATTGCGCCAAATGCTATCACTGCAAGCCAACGATACGCTCTTTTTTATCGCCGACACACCCAAGGCCGTCGATGGCTTAGCGGGGCAAATCCGCACAAAGCTGGGTGAGCAATTGGAGCTGATTGACACAGATATATTCTCATTCTGCTTTGTCGTCGATTACCCCATGTACGGGCTGGCTGACGACGGTAGCATTGAGTTCACGCACAACCCATTTTCCATGCCGCAGGGCGGTTTGCAAGCGTTGGAAACGCAAAATCCGCTCGATATTTTAGCGTGGCAGTATGACATTGTGTGCAACGGCATTGAATTGTCGTCAGGTGCGGTACGAAACCATTTGCCTGAAGTTATGGAAAAAGCCTTTGCCATCGCAGGGTACAACAAAGAAGAATTGGAATCAAAATTTGCAGCATTGTACAACGCTTTCCATTACGGCGCACCACCCCACGCCGGCATGGCACCGGGACTCGACCGTATTGTCATGCTGCTTGCCGGTGAGGAAAATATCCGCGAAGTCATGGCATTCCCAATGAACAGCAATGCACAGGATTTATTGCTCGACGCACCCTGCGAGGTGACGGAGCAGCAATTGCGGGATGTTGGGATTCGGTTACGCGGCGTTAGGAACTAGGTCTAAATTATGCTGATACCACACTTACACTTCTGCGGTGATTGCAAGGCCGCCATTGCCTTGTACGAGAAAGCGTTTGACACAAAAGTTGAAGAATATGTTACATTTGACGATTATTCTCGCAACGACCCCGAAAGCTGTGCGAACGACAAGCAAATCGCCCATGCTCGTATGATAATCCACGGGCAAGCACTTATGCTCAACGACAGGGATGATTTTGCCAACAAAGACAAGTCGCTCAACAGCGCGCCACATTTGATTGTGCAGTTTGCAAGCAAAGAAGAACTGCTGGCTTGCTACGAGCATTTCAAGGACAATGGTAGAATAATCGACCCGTTTGTCACAACATTTTATAGTGCATTGGTGGGTAATTTTATGGATGAATTCGGTGTGCTGTGGGGCTTTATGGTGGTGTGATGTTGTAGGGGCGGCAAAATGCCGCCCACCCGCATTAAGCCATGATATTTCGACTTTTTTCTACTGCCACGGGCGATTGATAATCGCCCCTACATCGCGTACGGCGCGTGAAGAAAGGATGGTGTGTACCATGAAAAATATTCCCAAACTCTTTGGCAGCATGGTCTTTAACGATGACGTCATGCGTGAGCGGCTGCCTGAAAACATCTATAATGCCCTCAAAAAAACGATGGAGCAGGGCACACACTTGGAGCTTGACGTCGCCAATGTCGTGGCCGGTGCCATGAAAGATTGGGCGGTCGAGAAAGGTGTGACGCACTATACACATTGGTTTCAGCCCATGACCGGCATCACTGCCGAAAAACACGACAGCTTTATTTCACTTTGCGGCAACGGCAAGGTGATGATGGAGTTCTCCGGCTCGGAGCTTGTGCACGGGGAATCAGACGCGTCTAGTTTCCCTTCGGGGGGCTTGCGTGCCACATTTGAAGCTCGCGGCTATACGGTTTGGGACACGACCTCGCCCGCCTTTATCAAAGATGGTACGCTGTGTATCCCAACGGCGTTTTGCTCATATACCGGCGAGGCGTTGGACAAAAAAACGCCCCTGCTCCGCTCAATGGAAGCACTTAATATGCAGGCCCTGCGTATTCTACGTCTCTTCGGCGACACGGCTACAAAACGCGTCGTTCCCAATGTCGGGCCGGAACAAGAGTATTTTCTGATTGACAAAGACCTGTACTTGCAACGCCCTGACTTGGTCTATGCCGGGCGCACGGTGCTGGGTGCGCGTCCGCCTAAGGGTCAAGAGAAAGAAGACCACTACTTCGGCAGCATCAAGCCATCTGTGTCGGCGTTTATGAAAGAACTGGACGAGGAACTTTGGAAACTCGGCGTGACAGCAAAGACACGGCACAACGAAGCCTCACCGGGCCAGCATGAACTTGTGCCGATTTTCTCAACGGCAAATATCGCCACCGACCATAATCAAATTGCCATGGAACTGATGAAGAGTATCGCCGACGCTCACGGCATGGCCTGCTTGTTGCATGAAAAGCCATTTGCCGGCATGAGCGGCAGCGGCAAGCACAACAACTGGTCCCTCGGCACCGACAGCGGCGTCAATCTACTCGACCCGGGCAAAACGCCGCGCGAAAACGCGCAGTTTCTGCTCTTCTTGGTCGCCGTCATCCAAGCCATTGACGAATATCAAGATCTGCTCCGCCTCTCAGCGGCTAACGCCGGCAATGACCATAGGCTGGGCGGCCACGAAGCCCCGCCGACCATTATTTCCATCTTCTTAGGCGAAGAACTGACCGACATTCTCGAATCCATTGAGTCAGGAAGCAATTGTCCGGACAGGGGCGAGCAGTCGATGGAAGTCGGCGTCACCGCTCTGCCACACTTCCCCAAGGACACCACCGACCGCAACCGCACTTCGCCGTTCGCTTTCACCGGCAACAAGTTTGAATTCCGTATGCCCGGATCTTCATTTTCGATTGCCGGCCCGAATATTATCTTAAACACTGTTGTTGCCGAAGTTTTGAGCCAATTTGCTGACCAACTCGAAACATCAAGCAACTTCAACAGTGACTTGGCGGCATTGATCAAAAACACATTCAAGACACACAAACGCATTGTCTTCAACGAAAACAACTACGCCGATGAGTGGACTGCCGAAGCCGAAAAACGCGGTCTGTCCAACTTAAGAACAGCTATTGACGCACTGCCTGCGTTTATTTCACCAAAAAGCGTCGCGCTCTTTACTAAACACAACGTTTTGGGTGAGTCCGAGCTGCACTCGCGCTGTGAAATTCTGTTAGAAGACTATTGCAAAGCCATCAACATTGAGGCGTTGACGATGGTTGACATGGTCAAGGGCGGTGTCATTCCCGCCGTTGTCGACTATCAGAACGACTTGTGGAAACTCTATGAACGCTCAAAACAATACGGCAATTTTGACTCAACATTGGAAAAAACGTTGTTAGAGACAATTTCGGCATTGTCGGGCGAATTGCTCATCAAGCTGACGGCGCTCGAAAGCGCAATCGCCATAAACCGCGACGGCATAGGCATTCTCGCCCAAGCCAAGATATGCCGCGACAAAATCTTTGTCGCCATGAACGAACTGCGCCCGATTGCCGATGAACTCGAAACGCTGATTGCCAAAAAATATTGGCCGTTTCCGGATTATGGGTCACTGTTGTATAGTGTGATTTAAGATTTGGGATAATTTATGTTTTGAACAGGACATACTGTTGTCGTGTTTCGTGTGGTACTATGTGAATGAATCTACACACTAAATATCTAGGAGGACACAAATTATGAATCCAAAACTGTTTGAAAGAGCAAATCAAATCATCCAAAAAACTGCAAACGTTCATTTAGGTGTTGTTGACGAAAATGGGTACCCTGTGGTTATGTCAATGTCGCTTATTAACCCCGAGAATATTTCCGAAGTTTTTTTATCTACAACGCTTGACTCAAACAAGGCAAAAAACCTTCAAAGAAATAACAAGGCAAGCGTGTGTTGCAACACGAACGAGCACAATATAACCCTTATCGGCGAAACGGAAATTCTTACCGATCAAGAAACAAAGAGCAAATGCTGGCAAAATTGGTTTATAGAAGTTTACCCGGGCGGCGAAACAGACCCTAATTATTGCATCATTAAATTTACCACAAAACGAGTGTCGCTATATATCGACGACAAAGCCGCAGCGTTTGAACTCGCAAAATAAGCAAGACAAGGTGAACTGTTATGGCACAAGAAAAAATCGGTTTTGAACAATTTTTAGATGCAGTGGATGCCGACAATCAAGCATTTATTCAAGAATTACACACCGGCTTAATAGACAGCGGTTGCAAGGCAACATTTGAAGAAAAGAAAAGCGGCTATCTCGCCTCTTATAAATATGGTAAGCCGCCAAGGGCTGTTGCTAACGTTCTTTTCAGAAAAAAAGGTGTGCTCGTTCGTATTTACGGAGAGCATATAGGGCAATACCCCGAATTCTTGCAGACATTGCCGGAGGAAATGGTGCAATCCATTGAGAGTGCAGGGATATGCAAACGATTGGTTCACAATACTTGCAGTCCAAAGTGTGCAGGCTATGATTTTGTTATCGGAAACGAGCGTTATCAAAAGTGCAGATACAACTGCTTTGAGTTTTTGGTAACGGACATAAGCAAGTCCTGTATTACATCATTTGTTGAGCGCGAAATACAGACACGAGCAGTAGTGTAAGTAATTACGTATCATTTAGAGATAAGCAACCACTCCTTTGATGTAGCTTAGGCTATGCCGAAGGGGTGGTTTTGGCATGGGCAAAATCATGCAGATTTAATTTATAGCGGCGACTGTTCCCGGTTGCCACTACACTATGGTTCGGTCTCATCAATGAAATTGTGCCCTGTCCGGCAATTACCCCTTGCCTTACACCCGAATTATATGTTATACTGTCAGATGGCAAGTGGCAGCTTGCCGCAGGAGGTACTATGACACTCAAAACACTACAACTCAAACTCTTCGCCGAAACCATACGGCGGGAAACCTTGCAGGCATTTGTCACGGCAGGTGCCGGCCATATCGGCGGCTCGATGTCGATTGTCGAAACACTTGCCGTCCTATACGGCCGCATAATGAATATCACACCGAACAACCCGCAAGACCCGAATCGCGACCGTTTTGTTATGTCCAAAGGACACGCCGGCCCTTCACTCTATGCCGCTTTGGCACTCAAAGGCTACTTCCCGCTCGATTGGCTGGGTACATTAAATAAAAACGGCACATCGCTGCCATCGCATTGCGATATGAAAAAAACGCCGGGCATTGACGTCAGCACCGGCTCATTGGGGCAAGGGTTGTCGATTGCCATTGGACTGGCATTGGGGCAACGTTTTGATAACAACGCTTGCACTTACGCCATGCTGGGCGACGGCGAACTCAACGAGGGTCAAATTTGGGAAGCGGCGCAATTTGCTCCCTTTCATAAGCTGAACAATCTCATCGCTTTTGTCGACAACAACGGCAAACAGCTTGATGGCACAACCGACGACGTACTTGCCCAACTCGACATCGGCGCAAAATTTGCCGCATTCGGCTGGCATACGCAAGTCATTGACGGGCATGATATTGATGCGATTATCACCGCTATCACTAACGCCAAGGCGCAAGACACCGCGTCGATGATCGTTCTCAATACCATCAAAGGCAATGGCTGCCAATACGTTGCCGAAACGGCGAAAAACCACCATATGCCGGCTGATGAGCGTATGCAGCCCGAACTGGTGCGCATACAACGAGACATTGACGCCCTCACGGCGCAACTTGCAGAACTGGGAGGGCAACCGCTATGCTAGAATTCGTACACGATACGTTACAGGATGAGCTCGGGGCAGACGGTCTGCCTGCGCTCATGCGCGAAACATTTATACAACAACTTATTGTGTCTGCCAAGCAAGACGACCGCATTATGGCACTTGATTCCGACTGTGCCGGTTCTTCGGGCTATACGGCGTTCGGCGCGCAATTTCCCGACAGATTCATCAATTGCGGCATTGCTGAGGCAAACATGACCGGCATTGCGGCGGGGTTGTCACTAATGGGGAAATTACCGTTTACCCATGCTTTCGGCGTGTTTGCCACGCGGCGCGCCTGCGACCAAATCGCGCTGTCTTGCGCCTACACCAACGCTAACGTCCGCATTGTCGGCACTGACCCCGGCGTATGCGCGTCACTCAACGGCGGCACGCATATGCCTTTTGAAGACATGGCCGTACTGCGCGGCATTCCCGGCGTAACACTCATTGAACCGACCGACAGCGTTATGTTGCGCGGCATTTTTGATGAATTGACCGGTATGCACGGCGTGGTGTATATTCGCTTAAAACGCAAGACTACGCCTGCGATTTACAAAGACGGTGCGACATTCAAAATCGGCAAAGCGAACCTTGTTCGTGAAGGATCGGACGTAACGCTCATTGCCTCCGGCATTATGGTTGCCGAGGCGGTCATTGCGGCGCAGGAACTGGCGCAAATTGGCATTTCGGCACGTGTCGTTGATATGTTTACTTGGAAACCGCTTGATAACGAGATGGTGGCAACGTGCGCGCGCGAAACGGGCGCCATTGTCACATGCGAGAATCATAATATCATCGGCGGCTTAGGTGAAGCCGTCAGCGCGGCGGTGTGCGCCACAACCCCCTGTCCCGTTGAGCGTGTTGGTGTCAATGATACGTTCGGTGAAGTAGGCAGCGAGGGGTATTTGAAAGAGAAGTTTGGCTTGACGGCGGCGGAGATTGTTGCGGCGGCAAAGCGGGTGGTTGAGAGAAAGTAGCTAATTTATATTAGGTGCATAGGAGACTGTAATCAGAAATGCCGAACTTTTGGAGCTATATAACAAACGACAAATATGCTGTTGGTTGCACGGGGCAAACGGTATATGTTTATGATGCTTTGGGAAACGAAATCGCTCGATTTAAGGACTTGACATACGCTTATAAAGCTATGTTTTGTCCCGAGCATGACACATTTGTTGTTAAAACAACAGAAGGACGGCTCGCTGTTTATTCGCTCAATAGAATGAAACTAATCAAAAAGTTCCGTTTTTCGAAAATCGATGCTGGGCAGGACGATGGGTTTTGTTTTTCGAGTGATGGCAAGTATTTTTATAACATTGAACGTCATATTGATGGCTATAACTCTTGCCTTTCGGTCTACGAAACATCAAAGTTCAACAAAGTGAAGCAACTTTTTCTCTCGGATTCCGCTATTGTGTTAGAGTACATCGAATATGATGATGCCCTAGGCGGATTGTTTGTGCTTGGATTTATGAGGGGAGAGAGCGGAGTAATTGATTATGGGTTCGCAGCAGCTCTTAACGGCGATGATTTGGCGAATATTACGAGGCTTGCTGACGACCAATACTACTATGTGCTGGGATATAAGAGTTTGGAAATTATGGGGTTTACTTTACTGGCAAAAGAGTGTTCGAGTTTACCTTATGATGGCTATGATTTAGAAAATATTGAACACATTAAACTGTGTGATTTAATATGTAGAAAATAAGCAATAGCAAAGTTAAACGCTCAACCCATTGAAACGCTTGCAAATTCAAGGTTTCAAGGCACGACAGGCAGTCCAAAATAACACAAAATCAAGACCATTAGCAACGCACTAGATACACTACTAGTGACAAAAATTCAAACTATTTCTCAGTTTCAGAAGCCATTAAACCGCCCAACTGCTTGCAGTTGGGCGGTTTTTGCCGATGAGCGGAATTAGAATCCGCTCACCCATTTCAAGCTTTCCGAAACAGCACCCCCCCCAACTTCGGGACAAATTGTCCCGAAGTTGCCGCTTAACAGACCTCGGCTCATGTTGGATATATCCCCCGTCGCCGCGTTTTTCACTGCATAGACAAGTGAACCAGTCAAGGGCGCGGAACGCGCCGCCGTAGGCGGGTTACCCTTGACTGGCTCGCGCAGGCTATGCGATTTCGCGGACGGCGGCGGGGGCATATATCCTCCGGAGCCCGCTACCTTTCGCAACATTGACTTTGCCGCTGTGTTATGGTATGATTTCGATGTGTGGTGGCGATGTTAGTTGCCATGCGCCGCCTTGCCGATGGTAAGGTCGGTAGTTTATATTATCCCGCATTCGAGGGTAAAATCCGAGTGCGGATTTTTTATAAAAACTTTTGAAAAAAGGCTTGACTCGAACACAGTGTCGTACTTTATACTTGCTATTGAGAACAGGAAAGGAGGGTTGAACTTATGGAACTACAAACGGTTAGACAAGTTTCGCAAACCTACGGCATTTCGGCAAGAATGTTGCGGTACTATGAGCAAATGGGATTGCTTGAAAGCGAACGCATTGACGATTATGCGTACAGAGTTTACGACCAAGCCGCACTCAAACGCTTGCAACAAATCGTAATCTTGCGGAAATTGCAAATCCCAATCAAGCAGATACGCGACATTCTCAACAACCAAAACGCAGTGACGATTATCGAAGTATTCGAGCAAAACATAAGCGAACTTGACGAAAAGATAACAGCACTATCTACGGTCAAGTCGCTCTTGGCGCGTTTTGTTGATGAGTTGCAAGAAAAAGCTGAGGTGTCGTTGAAACTTGACATTTTGAACGATAAATCCATGATTTCGCTTGTGGATGCTCTGTCTGTTCCAATATCAAGAATAGAGGAGAACATTCCAATGGAACAACTAAACAAAGCGAGCGAAACCTTGGCGAAATACAATGAGCAAAATGTGCGTGTCGTATATCTGCCGCCCATGACGGTGGTGGTATCGAGTTACGCGGACATTGATGCAAAAGATGATAAGCCGTATCAAGAACGGGCAATGGTTGTAAAAAACCACATGAAAAAATTTATCGATGATGTTGATTTGTTTACGATTAAGCTGGATACGCGGTTTTTCGGTGAACTTTGGCACGAGGGGCATTGGGAGGGCAGCTACAAGCTGTGGGCAAGTATACCCGATGACCTTGACGTGCCTGCGCCGTTATTAAAAATGAAGTTTGATGGCGGTCTGTACGCAATGTGTAAAGGCGAGGATGGTCTTTGGGACTGGTTGAATGCTAGCGGCGACTACGCATGGCAACCCGCCGGCGGCGAAAACAGGCCGATTATGCACGAATATATCAATATGTTCAACAGGCACGGGTTGAAACACGGCTACAATAACAAACTCGGGTTTCAGTTCTTGGAGTTGATGATTCCTATCAAGGAAATTAAAACTTATACGAACGCAGAAAAAGACGCTATACTTTCGAGCATTGCCACGGCAGAGGCAAACGGCAAAGTAACAAAAATTGATTTGGCAACACTTGTGGCAAATGATAACCCCGAAGTTAGCTATACGAATGGCTTGCTTACGGTTAAATCGGCGGGGCTTGATAAAATGACAACGCTGCAGAAATTTATTGCGCCATTGAAAGTTGAGATGCGGGCAGCAACAGACAGTCATGATATTGTGCTTTCGTTTGCCGATGGCCGAATAATGCTCAATCATAAATATCTGCCCGGCATGATGGCGGTAAATGATTTGGTTGACGGCGAGGTTAGCTTTTACAATATGATTGCTTTTTCGCCCGGCGAGTTTATTGATATTGAGTGGATTATTGACAAACAGGCAATGATTATTAAAATCAACGGCGAAATACAGCACTTTGACGCAAATGAAAAATATATCGCCGCATTTGCAAAAAACCCCGAATACAATTTAGCGTCGGCAGTTTCTGTTGGGGCGTTTGATAGTTCAACGGTAACGGTGGAGTCGTTGCGCGTGACGGAGTTGTAGGGTGGCGAATAAACAAAATCGACCACGCCGATGGCGTATCAGGCAATAACGAAATTTTATATTTGTGGGAGGATTAAAGAATATGTCAGAATGTAAACGTCAAAAACTTGAAAGTATCATGAATAACAACTTAACGGGCAAAGCGTTGGAAAATGCACTCGATTTTGTTAATTCTATGATTACGATAGGATATAACATCGAGATAAACGACACTATCGATTTTTATTATATGGGCGAGATTACTTTTCTCGTTATTATTGCTCCGCACAGCGAAAATTTTCCCGACGGTTATTGGGGTATTTTTAATTACCCTCTCAACGAAAACGAGAACTTTCCATTAGACAGCGATTTAATCGACTTTGTTCATCAGAGTGTTCGGATATGTGAGGGTGAGTGTGGTTGTGCTGACTGGCCAAGAGGTGGAAATAAAGTCGTTTACGGAAAGAATTTTGAAGATGTTTGTTCTTCCGTGATTCAATGGTCAACCCCCGATGCCGAAGCAGTAGAAAAGATAAAAGAGTTAATGAAAAATTGGGCGTTGATTATTGCAGAAAAACAAGGCGCCAAATAAGCATATGGCATAGCTTTGCCCCGCATGAACGCCACATCGTAAGTAGCTACATTATCAACACTCAAAGGTGGCTGCACCCCCTTTGAACCCCTGCACACCCACTGAATAAGATAACGGAGTGTTATCTTATTCAGTGGGTTTTGTGTTTTTATGCCAACCGCAAATCTCAAAAATAAATCGAAATTATTTTCGCACTGACTGCCAAATCTGACGAAAAATCTCGCGAACATCACACCTGCGCTCGTCATAAAAAATCAAAACTTCACACTCACACCGAGAACAAAAAAGTCCAAAACCTCACATCCGCCGCCGCGCAAAAATAAGCCCTTGGGCGCGACTGAACTTCGGGACAAATTGTCCCGAAGTAGCGGGTCCGGGGAGCAACCCCGGCAAGCAGAAAAGCGGAAAATCCCAGTTGGGATTTTCCGCTTTTCGTGCAGGTGGCTTGCCAGGTGCATTGCTTGCCATTTAGTGCAAGCCCTATTTTTGCTGTTTTGCGCGAACAAGTTTTTCAACAAGCCACCCTTGACATTTTTTCAAAAATGTGTGTTTGTCTGAGCCTCGCGGACGGCGTGCTTTTTCGCAAATAATCTTGCGTCTATGAGGCAGCAAAGCCACCTCGCCGCACAAGATTATCGCGGCACGCCTGCTCGGCATCGATTAAAGGACACAATCCGCTTACTTGTTAAATCGTCGAGTCATCCTTGCGCGATGGTCGGCATTTTGTTATGATAATCATGGCTTTTGAAACTGACAATTTTACGAAATTGGAGGTTCAAGAGAACATGAGAAATCCGAACGGTTACGGGTCGGTCATCAAGCTACACGGCAACCGCCGCCGACCCTATCAAGTCCGAAAAACAGTAGGCTTTAACGAGAAGAAGCACCCGATTTATCAGACGTTAGCCTATGTCACCACGCGAGAGGAGGGTATGATTTTACTCGCGCAATTCAACAACGCACCGTGGGACGTGGAAAAGTCCAAAATCACGCTTGCCGATTTATTCGCCCTGTGGCAAGAAAGAAAAGCTACCAAACCAAAATCTACGCACGACATGATGAAAACGGCGTACAACCATTGTAAGGCACACTACAACGCGAAATATATCGACATCAAAGCGTACCATATGCAGGACACCATCGACAATAGCGGGTGCGGTTATGCCACGCAGAACGCCATCAAGGTTTTTTGGCGTAACATGGGCAAGTTTGCGTTAGAGCTAGACATCACAAGCAAAAACTATGGTACTTTGCTGACCTCCGCGACTGCTGTTGCCGAAACAAGTCGAGAGCCGTTTTCGAGTGACGAAATCACCGCAATTTGGGTAATACAAAGCCAGCCGTGGGTTGACTCCGTGCTGTTCTTGCTGTATACTGGTTTTCGTATTTCCGAGATGCTCGACTTGCGAAAAGCAAATGTCAATCTCGACAACGGCACGATGACAGGCGGCACGAAAACCACAGCGGGTAAAAATCGGGTCGTGCCTATCCACTCGAAAATCTGCCATATCGTCGAGGCGCGAATGCAAGAAGACGGCGAATTTTTGTTTTCTCATAATGGCAGACAATGCGGCAGCACAACCTATCGCAAACTGTGGCGCGACATCATGCAAGCGGCGAATATCCAACATACGCCGCATGACTGTCGTCACACA
>WRAI01000036.1 GCA_009780275.1 Oscillospiraceae bacterium
CAACGATGTTGGCGAGCGAATCTACACCCACAAGACCCTAGACGAACTGAAACACGCCATTGAACTAGTGACGGGCTAGGTACAGACACAGGGCGGAAATGTTGGTATCACTGGGGTTGCGGGCGGATAGGAACTATTAAGCATTTTCTACCAAACCCACCACCCGAAACACAAACGGAGGACACCATGTGCAATAACTGTGCTCAAAACAGCCAATATTGGAATGCTTTTGAAGATATTATCAAAGGCTATGATGGCAAGCGTTCCGAGTTAATCCCGCTGCTGCAAAAATTGCAAGACGCTTACGGCTACTTGCCGCAAGATGTCATCGAACGGCTCGCCGAACGCACGGGCATTTTCGCGTCACAAATCATGGGTGTGGTGACGTTTTATTCGCAATTTCGGCTTGAGCCGGTGGGCAAGCATATTGTTAAAATCTGCTTTGGTACGGCGTGTCACGTTATAGGCGCAGAGAATATCGCCGACGCGATTTGCCGCGAACTCAGCATTGCGCTGGGCGGCACAACAGAGGACGGCGAATTTACCGTAGAATCGGTTGCCTGCTTGGGGTGCTGCTCGCTCGCCCCGGTTGTTATGATTGACGACGAAACGCACGGACGATTGACCCCCGACTCGGCGCGTGAAGTTATTCGCGAATTTCGCACAAACGTATCGTAGGGGCGCGCACCCTGCCGCCCGCAAACAACAGCAATGTCACGGGCGGCAGAATGCCGCCCCTACACAGAAGGGAAAATCCATGAAAAACATCATCATCGGCCTCGGCAGCTGCGGCATTGCGGCCGGCGGCGTGAAAGTAAAAGAAGCGTTTAATGCCCTTATCGGCACAAGCACAAACATCACGCTCAGTGAAACAGGCTGCATGGGCATGTGCTACAAAGAGCCGATGGTTGAAGTGCGTGACGCTGACGGCACGCGCACCATTTACGGCGATGTTGACGAGGCAAAAGCGCGTGATATTTTTGAAACGCACGTTGTCGGCGGAAAAGTGCTGTCCGATTCAATCATAGATAACGATTTTCTTGTTAATCAAGTGCGTATCGTTTTGGAACGTTGCGGGGCAATTGACCCGGAAAGCCTTGACGATGCTTTAAAAATGGACGCTTATGTTGGCTTAGAGAAGGCCATTAAGCACATGACACCCGCGCAAGTCATCGAGGAAGTATTGGCGTCGGGGCTGAAAGGCCGCGGCGGCGCAGGTTTCCCAACAGGCATGAAGTGGAAATTCGCCGCAAACAACCATGCCGACCAAAAATATATTATATGTAACGCCGACGAGGGCGACCCGGGCGCGTTTATGGACAGGAGTATTCTCGAAGGCGACCCGCACAGCGTGATTGAGGGGCTTGCCATCGGCGGCTATGCCATCGGCGCAACAGTCGGCTACATCTACGTTCGTGCCGAATATCCCATTGCCATTCGCCGTCTGCAAATTGCCATTCAGCAAGCTGAAGAGCGCGGCTTTTTAGGCGAGAATATCCTTGGCACAGACGTTAATTTCAAACTGCACATCAAAGAGGGCGCGGGTGCGTTCGTATGCGGCGAAGAAACGGCGTTGATTGAGTCGATTGAGGGCAACCGCGGTATGCCGCGTATCCGTCCGCCATTTCCTGCCGAATCGGGACTGTTTGGCAAGCCATCCAACATCAATAATGTCGAAACGCTTGCAAACATCGGCTGGATTATCCGCCACGGCGCGGCAGCGTTTGCACAACACGGCACAGAGACAGGCAACGGTACGAAAGTTTTTGCACTGGCAGGCAAGGTTAAACGCGGCGGATTAGTGGAAGTGCCTATCGGCATGACGGTGCGCCAAGTTGTTGACGACATTGGCGGCGGCACGTTAAGCGGCAAGCCTGTCAAAGCCGTGCAAATGGGCGGCCCGTCGGGTGGCTGCATTCCGTCTGAACTGATGGATACCGTCATTGACTACGCCGAACTGGCCGCAACCGGCGCCATTATGGGCTCGGGCGGCATGATTGTCATGGACGAAGAAAACTGCATGGTTGACATCGCGCGATACTTTTTGCAATTCACACAAGCCGAATCGTGCGGCAAATGCACGTTCTGCAAAATCGGCAC
Organism: Oscillospiraceae bacterium; assembly: GCA_009780275.1. Lineage (NCBI taxonomy): Bacteria > Bacillati > Bacillota > Clostridia > Eubacteriales > Oscillospiraceae > Oscillospiraceae bacterium. The sequence goes on from WRAI01000036.1 coordinate 2,101, forward strand.
AAAGCGTATGCTGGAAACACTCGAACGCATTACACAAGGCGAGGGCGAAGACGGCGACATTGAAAAACTCGAAACGCTGGCGCATCAAATCAAGCGCAACGCCCTGTGCGGCCTGGGGCAAACAGCCCCCAACCCCGTGCTGACCACGCTGCGCTATTTCCGTGATGAATACGTCGCGCACATTGAAGAGGGCAAATGCCCGACCAAGCAATGCAAGGCGTTAATTCAATTCAGCATCGTGCCGAATAAATGCGTGGGTTGCACCATTTGCGCAAAAAAATGCCCGGTAGATGCCATTGCCGGCAAAGTCAAAGAGCCGCACACGCTCAACCAAGAAAAATGTACCAAGTGCGGCATTTGTAAGACTGTGTGCAAATTTGACGCTATTGAAGTCTTGTAGGGGACGCTGTCCTCAGCGTCCCGTGGCAGTATAAATAACCCTAAATGCTATGTCATTATGCCCACGAGCGAACACCGTTCGCCCCTACTCAGTGAAACAAGGAGCTATTATGCTAAACATCACCATCAACGGCAAGCCGTGCAAGGCATCGCCCAATCAAACCGTGCTTGACGCTTGTAGCCAAAACGGCGTGAATATTCCAACATTGTGCCACGACCCACGGTTAAAACCATTCGGTTCGTGCATGATTTGCCGTGTTGAAATTGAGGGACAGCGCGGCGTACCGCTGGCTTGTTCGACACAAATCGCCGACGGCATGAATATCACTACGGAATCCGAGGAAATCACAGCATCGCGTCGTACTTGCTTGGAGCTGTTGGTATCACAGCATTACGGCGACTGCACGGCACCTTGTACGCTGGGTTGCCCGGCGCGTGTTTCTGTGCAGGAATACGTTAACTTGATTGCCAAGGGCGAGTTTGAGGCCGCATTGCGGGTAATTAAAGCAAAAAATCCGCTGCCTGTGGTTTGCGGACGCATTTGCACACGACCATGCGAAGCAAAGTGCCGCCGTAATGTTTTAGAGGGCGAAATCGGCATTGCGTACTTGAAACGCTTTGTCGCCGACCTTGATTTGGCAAAAGAAACACCTTATCTACCCGAAAAATCCGCGCCATCGGGCAAGAAAGCGGCGATTATCGGTGCAGGGCCTGCCGGACTATCGGCGGCATGGTTTTTGGCACAACAAGGTCATGACGTGACGATTTTCGAGCGACAAGAAAATCCCGGCGGCATGCTGCGCTACGGCATTCCTGCTTATCGCATGCCGCGTGAGCGTTTGGACGAGGAAATTGCTATTATCCAAGCGTTGGGCGTGGACATTCAATATAATGTTGACTTTGGCAAAGACATCACCGTACAAAGCCTAAAAGCCGATGGCTACGACAGCATTCTGCTGGCAGTCGGCTCGCAAAAAGGCTGGCCGCTGGACATTGACGGCGAAAGTGATTGCCGTAATATTTTAATCGGCGTGGAATTTTTGGGCGCGGTGACACGGAATACACAACCCGATTTCACGGGCAAAACAATTGCCGTTGTCGGCGGCGGCAACACGGCCATGGACTGCGCGCGAACGGCGGTGCGTTTGGGCGCGGCAAGCGTTCAGCTCATCTATCGCCGCACAGTTGCCGAAATGCCGGCCGATCAGCACGAGATTCACGAATCGCAAGTCGAAGGTGTGCAGTTCGCTACGTTGACGAATCCTGTCAGCGTAGCGCAAAGCCATGAAACCGTACAATTAACATTGACAAAAATGGAACTTGGCGAACCGGACGAATCGGGACGGCGCAGACCGCAAGCGGTGATCGGTTCGGAGCATACAGTCGAATTTGACTACGTCATTAGTGCCATCGGGCAAACGCAGGATTTGAGTTTTGTCAACGATGATTGCAACATTGCACTACGCCGCGACTTGCTTGTCATTGACGAACGCACGACCATGACAAACATTGACGGCATTTTCGCCGCCGGTGACGCCGTGACCGGCCCGCAAACCGCCATCCTTGCCATTGCAACCGGCAAACGTGCCGCCGAAGCCATGCACCAATACATGTGCGGTGTGTCGGCAACTGAAATCATTGCCTCGCCGCCGCCGCTCTACAACCACATCCGTGCCGAAAGCAACGATGATATCGACCCGGCCGGCTTGGCGCATTTGCCGAAAGTTGATAAAGTCGAAATGCCGTCATTGACTGCCACGCAACGGCAGCACAGCTTTGATGAAGTCGAACTGGGTCTCGACGAAGCGCAAGCCAAAACAGAAGCAAGCCGCTGCCTATCATGCGGCTGCGCCGACGTGCATGAGTGCAAATTGCGTGAATATGCAAGCGATTATGATGTTGCGCAATATGCCATGAAAGGCGATATGACGCTATATCCTCCCGATAAGAGCCATGAGTTTATCGTACGCGACCGTAATAAGTGCATCATGTGCGGACGTTGTGTGCGCATTTGCATTGAGGCAGGTCAAGGTGTGCTGGGCTTTGTAGGGCGCGGGTTTGATACGACGGTTGAGCCGTCGTTCTCCGTGCCGATGGGCGATGAGAAAAACTGTAACAACTGCGGTCTGTGCGTATCGACTTGCCCGACAGGCGCGCTCGTGCCGCAAAAGGGCGTGACGCTGCCGACAACGGCGTATGTTGATGTTGAGGGTGAGAAAGCAACGAGCATTGAAGATGCGTTGAAGCAGGTGTCAAACCCCATATAGGGGCGGCATTCTGCCGCCCGCCATCACGAATGAATAAACACAGGCGGCAGAATGCCGCCCCTACGAAGGGAGAAACACCATGAACATCTTAACATTCAACGCCAACCCCATGGATCAAAACATCTACCTCTGCCATGATGCCAAAAGTGCCGTATTGATTGACGCGGGATGCAGTCAAGCAGATATAGCGGCAATCATGCAAACACTTGAACAACAAGACTTAACGTTGATGGCCATCCTGCTCACACACGGACACGGCGACCACATTCTCGCTGTCCAAGAACTCAAACAACGCACCAATGTCGCCATCTGCGCCCACGCTGCCGAATGCGCCATTTTAAGCAACCCCGCTTGGAACCTCTCAGGACGTTTCGGCACCGACATTGTCATCGCACCCGACATAACTTTTGAGGGCGGCGCGACGCTCAACTTCGGCAATCTGTCGTTCAAAACACTGCACACACCGGGACATACAGCGGGCGGCACATGCTATTACGATGCTGCAGGCGGCAATTTATTTGTCGGCGACACCATTTTCAAAGGCTCAATCGGGCGAACAGACCTGCCGACAGGTGACGAAGCCACTCTATTACAAAGCATCGCCGACAAGATTTTGACTCTGTCCAACAATACCAATCTCTATCCCGGGCACGGCGAGGCGACGACGATAGCAGACGAAAAAGCACACAATCCTTATTGCAGCTCACAGTAACAGTCCGCCAACGCCAAAAACTTGACAAAAGGGCAGTCCTCATGTAAAATAATTACAAAATTATACGTTGGCGGTTGTCTATGCACCCTACATATAGTGTTATTCCCGTGCGCACGCCCCAAGAATTTCAGCAATTTTGGTCGCTTTGTAAACCCCATTTACAAGCTGTTCTCAACGCTTCCACCTTCTCCCCGGCGACAGCCGAGGATTACGATTATTTTCTCAACGGTGAATACTTAGCCGCTATCAAATCGCTGTTCACACGTGAGAACGACCCGTTTGTACCGGCGTTCTTTTGCTGTAATGGCAAAATCATCGGCTTTGTCAGCTATGTGATTTACGCGTCGGAAAACGGCCAATGTTTTATTCTCGAATACAACATCGACGACGCACACCGCAACCAAGGCTTGGGCAAACGATTTTTCGCCCTGCTCCGCAAGCATGTCAAACAAAACGGCGCAAAGTATTTCAAGCTCAACTGCTCTAATGTTGACAACGAGCGCTTTTGGCTCAACCTCGGCTTTGTTAAAGCTGAGTGTCCGGACGAGGACGGCAATCCCATCTACACAAGAGCTGTGTAAAGGATGCACAACCCCGGGCATCCGCCTTAAACGCCGTCTGCTTGTAGGCAACGTTTCCTTCCGATATGCTCATCCCTCTCTGGGGGATTGACATATAAAGTCTGAAAAACAGAGAAAAAGGAGAGATTTCATGAAAAAAATTCTGGCAATCCTAGTGGCAGCGCTCATGCTGTTGCCTTTGTTGGCGGCATGTACGTCGAACAACAATGACCCCGAACCCGGCGGCTCGACAGAGCCCGGCCAAGGTACCGTCGCCGAGCGTCCCGCAGGACCGGCAAGCGGCACTTTTACCGTTGCTGTCAACGCAATGGCGCCCGACTTTATGTGGGGTTGGCGCAACGACATCGGCGTATCCGAAGCGCGTGACCTTATTGAAGCCGGTGCTTCGACCATCTATTTCACTCGCGGTGCCGAGTTTGTCGTCAACGAGCGCGTTGTGACAGACTTTAACCAAGAGGCCAACGACGACGGCTCCAAAACATTTACCATGACTATTGCTGAAGATCTGCGCTGGAGCGATGGCGAGCCCATCACAGCAGCCGACTTCGCATTCTACTACTTACTCTTCGGCGCACCCGCCATGGACGCAATGGAAGTTGAAGAGGGCGAAGACCCCCGTCCCAACTTGGGCAACAACCACTGGGTATCCATGACCGAGGTCGAAGGCTTCATGGCCTATTTCGAAGAAGAAACCGACTACATTTCGGGCATCCGCCTGTACGATGAGTTCACTTTTTCGGTAACCATCGGCGCAGAAGACCCCATCACAGGCAACCCTAACTTCCCGTATTTCTACGAATTAAATTTTGCTGCCACCGTGCCGTACCCTGTTCACGTCATCGCTCCGGGCCTGACAATCGAAGATGACGGCAACGGCGCCTTTGTCAGCGGCGACGGTCTGACCTATGACCTGTTGGTTTCAACCGTCGATAACGGCACATCCGGTTTCCGTTACGACTACTCCGTCACAGCCGGTGCCTACATGCTCATCAGCTACGACGAAGCAGCCTACACCGCAGTCCTGCGCGTCAACCCTTACTTCCACGGTATGCCCGACGGCTCAATGCCTCTTATCGAGACCTTGATTCTGCGTCAAGTTGACCAAGCTGTTATGATTCAAGAGCTGCAAACCGGCGGCGTTGATCTGCTGCAAGGCGTTGGTATCGGCTCTGTCATCAACCAAGCCTTCTCGCTCGTCGAGGCTGGCGGCCTTGACTACCGCGAGTCACCGCGTAACGGCGCAGGCGGCCTCTTCTTCCACAACGTCGGCCCGACACGATTTGTCGAAGTGCGCCGCGCCATCGCGTGGTCACTTAACCGCGAAGAGTTCTCTGCCATCTGGCTGCAAGGACACGGCAACGTCATCAACAGCCGTATTGCTGCCGCACAGTGGATGTTCATTGAAAACCAAGAGTGGGTTGATGAAAATCTCCCCTATCACTACACCTTAAACCTCGAAAACGCCACACAAGAATTGGTCAACGGCGGCTGGGTACTTGACGCCGACGGCAATGAGTGGGTCAGCGTTGAGGAAAGCGGCCCGCGCCACAAACTAGTCGACGGCGAGTTAATGAAATTAGAAATTCGTTGGTTTGCCCATACCTCGAATGAAGTCGGCTCACACTTGCAAAGCCTGATGGTTGAAAACGCCGAAAGCGTTGGTTTTGTATTCGACATCACTGAAGCTGAAGCCGATGCCGACTGGGCAGCTGCGCTGCAAGGCACCTCAGACGAGGCCGACCGCTATAACATGGTCAACGGCGGCATGGGCATCCCGCCCATCGACGCTGTATGGTTCTATTACAGCCCCTACTTTGCCGACACCACCTGGAACTGGGGCGGCTTCAGCGATCCGGAACTCTTTGAATACGCACTGGCTCGCCGCAACGCAACCAGCCGTGAAGAGTACCTTGAAGCATGGAAACACTTCATCATCCGCTACAACGAGTATCTGCCGGCTCTGCCGCTCGACTCGGCTATTTTCCACGATTTCTTCACCGACAACCTGCGCAACTACGAGCCGACCAGCCTGTGGCAATGGCAAAGAGCCATTGTCTACTCATGGTTAGACGGCGAAAGCACCTTCGTGCCCGGTGATTATGTCGAAGACACAGCCGAAGACACAGCTGAAAACGGTGACGAATAATCATCTCAAAAACATACGGCACTGATTGCCGTTAATTACCGGAAAAAAGCAAGGGCGCGATGATAAATCCGCCCTTGCTTTTTTCGTCGAATGATGCTATATTAGAGAAAGTGTCTAACTTCACCTAAAAATTTGGGGGAGCAAACAATGTTACGCTATCTTGGAAAACGTCTGATTTCTCTGGTCGTTGTCTTTTTCATCATCAGCATCGTCCTCTTCGGTGTATTCCGTCTTATGGGCGGCGACCCTGTTTCCATCATGATCGGAGATTCTCGCCCCGCCGGCGTAACCTACGAGGCCTGGGAGCAAATGCGCCAAAACGAGGCGCAGCGTCTCGGGCTCGACCAGCCGTTGCCCATCCAATACTTCCGTTGGATTACCGACCTTCTGCAAGGCGACCTCGGCTTCTCAATCACGCACCGGCGTCCCGTCACCCAAGTGCTGCCCACACCCATCCAAACAACACTACTCCTCAACAGCATCGTCATGCTGCTTACATTTCTCATAGCCATACCACTTGGCATCACAACCGCCGTCAAAAAAGGCAGCGTGTACGACAGCTCGGTGCAAACCTCTACACTGCTCGGTTTTTCCCTGCCCATGTTTATCACTGCCATCGTCGGCATTATGGTATTTTCCGTCTGGTTGGGCTGGCTGCCCGTCAGCGGATTCGGCACACCCGGCCTGGAAGGCTCGGCATGGACATTATTTTGGGACCGAATGCGGTTCCTTGCTCTGCCGATTATGATATTGACATTTGCACAACTCGCGCCGCTGACGCGCTATATCCGCGTCGCTATGATTGACGCGTTGAGCCAAGACTACACCCGCACCGCCCGCGCCAAAGGGCTGGGCGAAGTCGCTGTTATCTATAAACACGCATTCCGCAACTCGCAAATTCCATTTGTTACAAGCCTGATGGGTTGGATTCTCTCTCTTATTGGTGGCACCATTGTCATCGAAACAATTTTCTCCATCAACGGCATGGGCGGCACGTTTATCAGCGCATTAAATCTGCGCGACTACAACCTTGCGCTCGCCATTTCCATGCTCTTCACCATCATCGCATTGGTCGGCTACATTATACTTGACTTTATATATGTACTCGTCGACCCGCGCGTCAGATTGGATTAAGGGGGGATGCCGTCATGATTTTTCGTAAACACAAGACAAAAAACAAAGACATCTTCCAAGAGGAGTTGGTCCAAAGCCCCGGCCGCACCGCCGCACGTGCGTTTTTCAAACGCAAACTCAGCATCATCGGTATGGTCGTATTCCTGTTTATTTTCATCAGCGTCTTTGTGCTGAGTTACTTCTTGCCGACCGATTTTACACATCTCGACCCCACACAACTGGATATTGCGCCCGGCTTTAACTTCCTGTCCGTACCGCGCGCACTTCGCAGTGATGCACAAGAAATTAGCTTAGGCTCAACATTCGGTGCCGGTGTCGACAGCCAAGGCAATTTGCATATGTGGGGCACGATGGCAGGCAATCTCCGCAACCGCCGCGCGTTCGGTGAACGTCGCACCTCACCCATGCGCACTGTGGAATTAGGCCCGGTTCGCTTGGTTGCCGCAGGCCTAGAACATATCGTCACCGTTGAGGAATGCGGCCGCGTTCAAGCCTGGGGCGGCACACACATTATCACCACTCGCATTCCCGAAACACTGTGGAATCCCCACCGTACCAATAATCCCCACATCATTGACATCCGCGCCGCGCACTGGACAACCATTGCGCTTGACGACACAGGCACACTCCATTTTTGGGGCAACGACAGCTTCTTCAACTTCCACTCCCGCGGACTCGCAGGCCAAATTACCGCTTTCGATATCAATTTTTCAAGCGCAATAGGGCTCACTGTTGACCGTTATGTCTATGTCATGACAACGCGTGATACGCAATTTTCCAACATCCCCGACAGCATTCAGGGCCGCGCCATCGACATTGCACTGACCGACACAGCCGGCGGTGCCGTGCTCGACGACGGCACTGTTGTCACATGGACAACCAATACCACCGCGTCGGAGCAAATGATCCTCGATATCCCCGAACATATCCAAGGCCGCGCCGTCCAAATCGAAGGCGGACGCAATCATTTTACCGCATTACTTGATGACGGTAGCGTTGCCGGCTGGGGCTATAACCATCTCAATCAAACCAATACGCCGCGTCGCCTCAACGGTCAAGAGACCATTGAGACCGGCTACTTTCAAAATGTCTCTATCGACGCCGACGGTAATGTCACCACATGGGGACACCGTGGCTATCTAATGGGCACCGACCAAGGCGGCCGCGATATTTTCCGCCGTGTTGTTCATGGCGGCCGCATTACATTCACCGTCGGATTTGTCGCGGTGGCTGTCGCCGCATTCATCGGCGTTATTCTCGGCAGTATTGCCGGTTACTACGGCAAATTGCCTGACATGCTTATCATGCGTTTGGCTGAAGTCATTGAGTCAATACCCTTTTTGCCACTTGTCATTGTGCTGAGCATCGCACTTGGCAGTCACCTCAGCGACACGCAGGTCATGGTCATGATTATGGTGTTGCTCGGGTGTCTCACTTGGCCCGCATTCGCGCGTCTGACTCGCGGACAATTCCTTACCGAGCGTGAACGTGAGTTCGTTGTCGCCGCCCGCGCCATGGGTGTGCGTAACGGCAGCATTATTTTCAAGCACATCATGCCCAACGTCATGAGCATCGTGCTGGTTGCCATCACCATGAGTCTGGCCGCTTCTATGCTGACCGAGGCAACGCTGAGTTTCCTCGGCTTTGGCATCCGCCTCCCAACGCCCACATGGGGCAATATGCTCGACACGGCACGCGACGGCTACACCATTGTCAATCTGTGGTGGCGCTGGGCGTTCCCCGCACTCTTCTTAGGCTTGTCGACCATCAGCATCAACCTCATGGGTGACGGACTGCGCGACGCACTCGACCCCAGGGTCAGCGGAGGAGGGCGATAATATGAGTGACAACAAAAACAATGTCCTGCTCGAACTGCGTGAACTCCACACCTACTTCAAAACCAAGCGCGGCACCGTCAAGGCTGTCAATGGCGTTTCCTATACCATCGAAGCCGGCAAGACGCTGGGCGTCGTCGGTGAGTCAGGTTCCGGCAAGTCAGTCAGTGCCATGAGTATCCTTCAACTGCTCGACACAAACGGCTATATCGCTGACGGTGAAGTGTTTTTTCGCGACGAAGACGTCACTAAGCTAAACAGCCGGCAAATGCGAAAAATTCGCGGCAACGCCATCAGCGTCATTTTCCAAGAACCTATGACCAGTCTCAATCCCGTCTTCACTGTAGAACGTCAACTGCGCGAGCCATTTATCATCCATCAAAAGATGAGCAAGCGGCAAGCCAACAAAGAAGTCGTACGCATTCTCAGCGATGTCAAAATCCCCAACCCCGAACGCGTCGCCAAGCAATATCCGTTCCAACTGTCCGGCGGCATGCGCCAACGTGTTATGATTGCCATGGCACTGGCCTGTAAGCCTGATATCTTGATTGCCGACGAGCCAACAACCGCGCTTGACGTCACCATCCAAGCTCAAATGCTCAAGCTCATGAATGACCTCAAACAAGAAAAAGGCACGAGCATCCTCTTCATCACTCACGACCTTGGTGTCGTCAACCAAATGGCTGACGATGTCGTCGTCATGTACTGCGGCGAAGTCGTCGAAATGGCCGAAAGTGCCATGATTTTTCAAGGTGATAATTACAGCCATCCCTATACCGACGGGCTGATGCACTCCATCCCGCGGCTCGACAGCCCCACCGGCGTGCGTCTCGAAGCCATTCCGGGCGCCGTCCCGCACCCGCTCGACTTGCCCCCCGGCTGCAAATTCGCGCCGCGTTGCAAGCACTGCACCGAAAAATGCCGACAAGAACACCCTGCACTCGTAGAGGTCGCACCGGGACACAAGGTCCGCTGTTTCTATCCCGAGAAAAATAACAGAACACGCGAAAGGCAGGGCTGAGATCATGGAAAACAACAGAAAAATCCTGTTCAAAATTCGCGGACTAAAACATTACTTCCCCATCCGGGGCAAGAGAAACATGTTCGTCAAAGCCAACGATGGCATTGACTTAAACATCTATGACGGCGAAACCCTCGGCATCGTCGGCGAGTCAGGTTGCGGCAAATCAACTTTCGGTCGTGTATTGTTGCAACTCTACAAACAAACCCAAGGCGTCATCCTCTATTTCGGCAAAAGTCTTGAAGATGTCGCGCCGCGCTATATTCTAGACATTTCCAAAAATCTGCCCCAACACCGCGCCGAAATTGCCAGGCTGCTCACTGCCTACGAGCAATCGGCGCAAGACCTGGCGTCCGACCCCGATGACTACACCAAAATCGAAGCACACACACGTGCCAAGCAAAAGTACGAAGCCGCTTACCTGCCCGTCGTACACTTGGTCGGCGGCCTGCTCATCAGCCAAGATCTATCCGCTGTGCAATCGGCATACAGCGCGTGGCACACAGCGGCCAAAGCGCGCATTCTTGTGCGCAATAAAATTTCCAAAGTCGAGCTGGACATTGCTGAAGTCGATTACGAAATTGCCACATTGCAAACAATAAAACCAGATGGAAAAGCCATCTACCGACTGAATATTTCAAGAAAAACCGGCCTTTTTTTCTCCAAAGGCAGTCATGCTCTCCGCGACAAATTGCTAGCTCGCAAGACAAATTTAACTGAAAAAGATGCCGAATGTACCCGCATCCTGCAAGAAAAATACGCCGTCATCGAGGCGTTGCGTGCACAATATCAAGACGACTCGCAATTCGCTGAACACGAGGCCCATCGCAGTGAGGGCATCGATTTAGCACGCTTAAAATATAATGAAATGCGCCAACTGCGCAAAGACATGCAAATCATCTTCCAAGACCCGTACAGCTCACTCAACCCGCGCATGACCGTCGGCCAAATCATCGGCGAAGGTCTGCGCACCCACAAATTTTTCAAACACGGCGGCCAGCGGCAGCAAGACTATGTCATCCAAATCATGGAAGAGTGCGGTCTCGCGCCCTACATGCTGCACCGCTACCCCAACCAATTCTCCGGCGGCCAGCGGCAACGCATCGGCATTGCCCGCGCCCTCGCCGTCCGCCCGCAATTCGTCGTCTGCGACGAAGCCGTTTCCGCTCTCGACGTATCCATCCAGTCGCAAATCATCAACCTATTACAAGATCTGCGCGAAAAGCAAAATCTATCGTATCTGTTTATTTCGCACGATCTATCTGTCATAAAATACATCAGTGACCACGTCGGCGTTATGTATTTGGGCAGTTTTGTTGAGCTTTGCAGTGCTGAACAACTCTTCGCCAAGCCCGCACACCCATACACAGCCGCGCTTTTAGAAGTCATCCCCACCACCGATGCCGACGGTGCGAAAAAAGAAATGAAAATCCTCGAAGGTGACATTCCCAGTCCCGTCAACCCGCCATCCGGCTGCAAATTCCACACACGCTGCCGCTATACCACAGACATCTGCAAACTCGTCACGCCGCAGCTCGAAGAAATTGAACCCGGCCACTTTGTCGCCTGCCATCATAAACTAGCCCATGAGTAACAAACCAAGCGATAGACAACAAGCTGTGCGCGGGGGCAACCCCGCCGCCGAGACGGAAAGCAAGCAAGCTCCTTTCACCCGCCGCGAAACCTGGCGCGCTATTTTGGGCACATACTGGGCTATGTTACCCGCATTTTTGGCCATTTTAAGCGCCATGTGGCTCATCTACTTGCTGATACTCATATGGCAATGATTGCCCGGATTTTAGCCGACTGGTATGCCCAAGCGGCACGTCCTCTGCCTTTCCGTGAACAACGTGACCCCTATGCCATATGGGTCAGTGAAATCATGGCACAGCAAACCCGCATCGCAGCACTGCTGCCCTACTACGCCCGCTTTATGGCGGCATTCCCCACGGTACAACATTTGGCCGCCGCATCAGTCGACGACGTGTTGGCACTGTGGGCGGGGCTCGGTTACTATTCCCGTGCACGCCTGCTGCACAAAGCGGCAAACATCATTACAACACAAGGCATGCCTGCCGATTATGCCGGTTGGCGCGCCCTGCCCGGCATCGGCGATTACACTGCGGCCGCCATTGCTTCAATAGCTTTTGAGCAACCGATTGCTGCCGTCGACGGCAATGTACTGCGCGTCTTTGCACGGCTGACAGCTTATGAAAATGACATTCTCGCGCCGCAAAGTAAAAAAGATGCCACAATATGGACAACAGCGTTGCATCAAGCCGGCGTCGCGCCATCAGTAATTACACAAGCACTCATGGAGCTTGGCGCATTGATTTGTACGCCCAAATCACCCAACTGCCAAGATTGCCCGCTCCGACAGCACTGCCAAGCATTCAAACAGGGCAATCAGAATATCCTGCCCGTACGCTTGGCAAAAACAACTAAAACAGAAATTCAACGCCCCGTCTTTGTCATCATTGACCAAGAACGCCGCGTATTATTTCGCAAGCGCACCGAAAAACTCCTCCACGGCCTCTACGAGTTCCCCGACTCAACGCTGGATTTGCCCATACTTGAGCGCCGCGCATTACCGCCGTCTCGCCATGTGTTTACCCACTTGGTTTGGCATATGCAAGGCGAAATGATTTTTACGACAACCCCGGACAGTCTGCCTGACAATTTTCGATGGACAACTGCCGCCGAATGTGATACACTGGCTATACCTACAGCATTCAAAACTTACGTCAAATCGCTGCGAGAATACTGGGCGGCGTGTCATTGCTAATTCTTCCTTCCGCAAGGAACGCTATTAACAACTCACTTCTAATAACATATAAGGCGGTACACATCATGGCCATTCAACTCATCACAGACAGCAGCGCGGACCTCACTCCCGAATTTCAGCAACAGCACAACATACAAGTTGTCAATCTGTCGGTCAATTGGTCGGGCGGCGAAACTTGCCCGCCCGGCAATACCGCGTTTTACGAGAAGCTCAGCACAACCAAAACACTACCCAAAACCGCCGCGCCTAGCCCGGGCGACTTCCGCGCAGTGTTCGATCCTGCCGTCAGCCGTGGCGATACTATCATTGCCGTACTGCTCAGTTCCGGCATTAGTGCCACGGTACAAGCCGCGCACATTGCACGAGCAGAAATGGCAGAAAAAGATCAAATTTTTATCATCGACTCTCGTTCGGCCGCCATGGGTGAGCAAATTTTACTACTCGAAGCCATTCGCCTCATCGCCTCCGGCACATCAGCCGAGGACATCGTCGCGGTGCTTGAACATCGTCGGCATGACATCCGCTTCTACGCCATCGTGCCCGACTTGAAATATCTCAAAATGGGCGGCCGCATCTCATCGGGCGCAGCAACCGTCGGCTCACTGCTCAATATCCGCCCCATCGTCGGCCTTGAAGATGGCGTGGTGGCCTCATTTGCCAAAGTTCGCGGCACGCAAGCGGCATATTTGAAACTCATTGAACTCATCAAACAAGACGGTATCGACGATAGCAAACCTTTCTTCTTCGGTTACTCTTACAATGATGACGCCATGCGCACCCTCGAACAGCTCTGCTTAGATGCCGGTCTGCCCGTGCAAAACGCCCATCACTGCGAAATCGGCTCCATTGTCGGCACCCATGCCGGCCCCGGTGCCTGCGGTGTATCTTTCATCCGTAAACAAACGTGAGCTATATTCATATCGCCAACATGGCGCCCGGCATCCAATTCGATGTCGAGCTGTTGCAAGCGCACGACGAGGGCTGCGATTTGTCAAGCCTGCAAAGCGACATTGCCCTATGGAAAACCCTACAAAATGACGAAAAAAAGCGGCACTTTGCGGCAAAGTTGCAGGAAAAGATACGCCATCTGCCCCAAATTTCGGGTTACCCTTACATTGAGCCGTCCGATTATGAGGACATTTTGGCTGCCCGCCCAACCCCGTCACCATATTTAGATGCTACGCCACCTCTTAACAATCAAAAATTACTAGACAAAATCTATGGCGCTTGGTTGGCACGATGTGCCGGGACGATGCTGGGTCAGCCAATGGAGGGCTGGATGCGCCCACGCATCCTCGGCTTTCTGCAAGCAACAGGAAACTACCCTGTCAAAGCTTACTGCCGCAGCGATATTGATGAACAACTCCGCCGGCAGTTCGATGTCCAAGACATCCCCGGCCCTTACGGTATGAACAAACAATCATGGCGCAACAACGTCACTTGCATGCCACAAGACGATGATACCAATTTTACCATCTTCGCCCTCAATGCACTGGAAACACACGGAAAAGATATCACTTCAGCGCAAATTTTACATCTTTGGTTGCACCGCTTCCCCCTCGGCTATCTCTGGACAGCTGAGCGCGTGGCCTACCGCAACGCCGTGCTGTGTATTGAGCCGCCCGAAAGCGCAATGTATTGCAATCCGTACCGCGAGTGGATTGGCGCGCAAATCCGTGCCGACCTATACGGCTACGTATCCCCCGGCAACCCCCAAGAGGCCGCGCGTTTGGCCTACGTTGACGCGCGCATTTCGCATATCAAGAACGGAATCTACGGCGCAATGTGGGTTGCTGCCATGCTGGCGCAAGCTGCCGTTGACAGCGATATTAAGCGCATAGTCACAGCAGGCATGGCGCAAATCCCAGCACGAAGTCGCTTATACGAAGCTCTGCAGGCCGTGTTGTCCTGGCACGATGACGGTATTGATGCCGAAACAGCTATCACGCGTATTCATGAGCGTTATGATGAAACCCTCCAACATCACTGGTGCCACACCATCTCCAACGCTATGATTGTCTCATGCTCACTGCTATGGGGCGCTCTGGACATGGACAAAACGATGCACATCGGCCTAACCGCCGCCTTCGACACTGACTGCAATTGCGCGACAGCCGGCAGCGTGTTGGGCATGATTGTCGGCGCTCGGACCTTACCGCAAAAATGGATTGAGCCTTTCAACGACACAATAATGAGCTGCATCGGTGGCGAGGGCATGTATAAAATCAGTGAATTGGCCCAACGATGCGCAGCCTTGGTATAAGTTTCTAAAACACCGTGCATACTATCCTCAAACGTACATTTACGGAGGAATATTATGCTCGTCAAAGACTTGATGAACTCTAATGTGGTCAACATCAATCCAGAGGAAAACGCTGCACTTGCCGCACGATTATTACATCGTCACAACGTCGGCTCATTACCCGTTTGTGCATTGGACGGCAGCCTCAAAGGCATCGTCACCGACCGCGACATTGTCATACGATGCGTGGCAACCGACGGCGACCCCGGCGCAACAAAGGTGCGCGATATTATGACTCGCGGCGTAGTCAGCGTCGCGCCGAGTTCCGATGTCCACGAAGCCTCCAAAATCATGGCTGAGGAACAAGTCCGCCGCTTGCCCGTCGTTGAAGACGGCCGCGTCGTCGGAATGCTGGCACTCGGTGACGTAGCAAGGACGCACAATTTCGACACAGAATCCGGTCACGCGTTATGCGAAATTTCGCAAAATTTGAAGACGATGAAGTAGCGAAAGCCCCTCATTCGAGGGGCTTTTTTGTATGTCATAGGTTTTTTGGAGCAGAAATGCTTATTTTGCGTGGTTGTCGGCAATAATATTTTTCCTTACTTCAATGATGTTTTTTAGGTGTTCAAGTGCTGCACCATTCATATTATCCTGTAAAAACGGCCAACAATAGCACACTGTATCAATTTTTTTGCCCATAACCATCATGCTTCTGCCATAGCAGTTAGGCGCACATATCGGACTGCGCATATTATTCCAAACAAACTTTTTCAGTTCATCGTCGAGAATATACCTGTCGTATTCCTCAAAAAGTAAACCGTTGTGCTGTATAGTCCAAGACCGCTCTTTTCTAAGCTGTATATAGCAAATCGTCTTGCCCTTATGATTGACAGACCATGAATTGTGTGCGTGCCATCGTGCAGTTAATTTAATGCTTTGTAAAAATTCAAGAAAATTCAAAAAGTTTGCCAAATTATCTTCTTCGAGATGATTTAATGCAATATCTTGTATTTTTGGTTTGGGTTCTCTCGTCTTTTTTAAGACGTTATTTTGTCCTGACATTTCAACCTCACAAATTATAAACTTTCGCTGTTATGTTGACAGACCGCGAACGCAGGCGAGTTTGCTTATACTGCGGTGTTAAATCAACGAATGTGTATGCCGTTACTACGCGGTGCTATGTCTTTCCAAAGTTCTATCAATTTTTTAATCTTTTCCAAAGTTTCATTATCCGGATTTCCAAAGCGTACAGGAAATTGATAACACAAATTCATGTATTCATTACCGAAAATCGTTAAATCTACGCCTTTTGATTCGCACTCGCCGTAACAATTAATACAATGCCCAACATTGTCCTGTACAAGCTTCATTACCTCTCCGTCTGCTTCGCCGCTGTAATCGCCTGAAAAGAACCAAAAGTGCCATGAACCCTTTTTCAAGTGCATACCGAATAGATTATTACCATCCCAAGGAAAAATCCAAAAGGTTGGCCCAAACCACGGTTGTGGTGACAGTCGATTCTCTCGCAAATAAGCGATGAATTCCAATGCCTGCTTCCTTAACTCTCCATCGAGATGTGTAAATATTTCGTCCTCTATCGTAAGGTTGTGTTTTTCCGCCATTTCAATCTCTCACTTTCTGAAAATATAAAGTTTCGTTATTAATTGATATATTATCGGCGTGGTCGATTGTGCTTATTTTTCGGCTTGTTTCACTGCGTCAATGCAAAGTTTCCATATCGGCACCAATTCCTTGAGTTTTTCAAAGGTTTCGGTGTCGGGATTCTTGAAGCAAATACAGCAGTAGCAAAGGTTTTCATATTTTCTGCCTAAAATAGTAAAGTTACGCCACCGCTTTTCGCTGCACCCGCATTCTTTTCCGTCTGATTTCATATAACTGCAATGCTGTATATGCGAATAAACAAACTCTTTCATTTCATCGCTTATCGGATATTTGTCGAAATCGCTATTGCACACGCTGCTTTCCGGTCCGTCAACGAAAATATAAAAATTTCCCGAGTCAGTTACTGTAAAGCAAATGATTTCGCCGGCATAATCTTTATGTAACCAAGCTCTGGGGTTGAATGGGTCGTTGACTATCCCGCATGTTTCATCCATGTAATTTACAAATTCGAGCGCGTTAACCAATAATTCGCCGCTTAGATTTGTCTTAAATTCTTCCTCGCGTGCTAATTTTTCTTGTTCTGTCATTGCCTTTATCCTCTTTTCTCTAATACAAAATTTCGTTATTGCCTGTTACGCGTCGGCGTAGTCGGTTTGCTTATTTTTCGGCTTGTTTCACTGTATCAATGCAAATTTTACTCGCTTCAACAAATTCTTTAATTTTTCCAAATGTTTCAGCATCAGGATTATTAAACGCAATCGGACAGTTACAAAGGTTGTCGAATTTTTTACCTAAAATAGTAAAACTGAAATTGCGTTCTTTGCATCCGGGGGGTGCGCATCTGCATGGATTTACATTCGCCCAAACCAATTCTTTTATTGATTCATCTATTGGAAAATTATTGTAATTGCTGTTGCAAATGGTACTTTGCGGTCCATGAACGAAAATATGTAAGTCGCCGACTTCATTAGTAACTGTAAAGCATATACATTCGCCTAAATAATTATCTGCACTTGAATTTTTCATGTACTCGGCAAAATCAATAGCGTTCTTTTGTAAATCACCGCTTAGAGCAGCTTTAAACTCTTTCTTCTGTGCCTCAAACAGTTCTTCGAGTGTTAGTTTCTTTTCTTGTTCTGACATTTTATTTTCCTCCTCTCGAAATAAATTAATGGGACACACTCAGCGGAAATCCAACATCGTATATTACGTTTATCCTTCACATTTTTATGGTTAATTTAATTTTTTATCTGTATACTTTATTTTTATGGGAAAATATACATCGGTCACAGAACCGGGTTCTTCATTATCACGATTTATCCAGCCGTATCGATTGTATGGATTAACAAATTCTTCCATACATGGCCTATTTACTCCGCATGAGCCGTTATCGTCGGCGTATTCATCGCTATTCTCTAACCATTTTTGCATATTAAAACCCATATTGGAATTGCCTATAACCATCATATACAATCCACCGTAGAACTCAATTTTTTCCAACGGTTCCGGAACATCACGATTATCCGGTATAGCCGCAAAAAATGCATCGGCGTTTTCATCTTTTCCAAAAGCATTAAATCCAAAAACCCTTGTATCCGGCTTAATGTTGAATAGATCAATATCATCAATATATTTTTTCAAAATTGTTTTACAATCTGTACCTTTCGCCAAAGCCCATGTCATGGGTGGAAGATGCACGATTCTCCCACTATAAAATTTATCAGCCATTTTTAAGTCCTCCTAAATA
Organism: Oscillospiraceae bacterium; assembly: GCA_009780275.1. Lineage (NCBI taxonomy): Bacteria > Bacillati > Bacillota > Clostridia > Eubacteriales > Oscillospiraceae > Oscillospiraceae bacterium. Next base: position 20,596 of record WRAI01000036.1, read on the forward strand.
AATATAAATTTTTAATGCAATTATTACTTTTTATTGCGGACATGACCCGTACGACGGACGACCGAGGGCGGTCGCCCTTACAAATCGTAGGTTATATAAACTTCCGCTATTGGGCTAAACACCATCGGCGTTGTTAGCTTTGCTTATTTTGTGCTTTGTATATCATCTATTTCGGGTTTGAGATACAGCAAAAACTTTTTCATATTTTCCAGCGTTTTAGCATCCGGATTTATAAACATCAAGGGGGAATGACATTGGTTTTCAAATTCTTTTCCCAAAATCGTTCTTTTGCCATCACCCATGCATTTTTCCCAATTCTCATTGCATTTACCGCAAGGGCTCGCAAATGCCCAAATGGCAGCCTTAAAATCATCATCTGCTGAATCGCTACCCTTGAAGTCACATGAATTAAGCCAAAACGTCCAAGGACCAATACCACCGACATCGCCATTAAAAGTCACATAGCCAATGCTGTTTCCGACACGTCCACCGACAGCACCATTCCATCCCCCATAGCCGCTTTCGGAAGCATTATAATCAAGCGATATATCGTTTTCTCGTAAAAAGGCAACGAAGTCTAGTGCGTTTTTTAATGAATCACCTGTGATTTTACTTTTGATTCTGTCCTCGGTTGCCGGGGCAATGTTCATGTTAATTTGGTTTGACATTTTTCTTCTCCTTTATGTTGATAATATAAAATTTCGTTGTTGATTGATACGCCAACGGCGTGGTCGATTTTGTTTATTCGCTACTCTACAACTCCGTCACGCGCAGCGATTGTACCGTTATCGTTGAACCCCAAGCGGTGCCGAATGACAACTCTCCCGCCAAGCTATATTCGGGATTTTTTTCGTACTCCTTGATGTACCCAAAATTAGTGCCGTAAAAACGAATTTCGCCGTTTACCTTTACAATCATTTCATTTTTTCCTAAAATCCACTCTATATCGACATATTCGTCGGGCGGAATCGTTCCGAGCTTTTTATAAGAATCGAACTCCCAGCCGTGCATTTTATCGCATACAACTAACTGGTTAAGATTCCTGTCGTTTAATCCGATGCCCATATGGGCGCAATTTATATTTATCGTACCTTTATCGGATTTTACTCGCAATTCAATTTTTATAGGATAGGAATATTCGTGTTTTGCAACCATAGACCCCGAATGGTAGGCGTTATCGACTTTTAACTCAACGCACCCGCCAGGATAATTCAATTCGTGTATTCCACCGTTTTGCTTTTGTAATGTCAATGACATTAGGTCTATATTTGTCTGTTTTCTGCTCGCAAATAATTTATCCAATTCATTTAATTTTGCGTTTATCGAATCCATTTCTTTGACAGAAAATTTTTGTATTTCTCTGATAGGATATAATTCCGTTGTGTATGTGCAATTCCAATCGGAATTATCGTCGTAATCATTCAAATCATATACATTAAATGGATTAAAATATTCCCATCCAATCGCTCTCATAAAATTGCTATTGTGCCATTCATAATTGTCGCTTTTGTTCACCCATTCCCCGACAATGAAATTTTCCGTGCAAGCTGCATACAAACCACCGGGATATTGTTGTGTTGGTATTTCATCAGGCACGTCAAGGTCATCGGGAATTGTTATCCATATATTGCCTTGGTCGCTTTCGTTGCCAAAGGCAAACACCCTAAAATCAGGTTTTAATTTGACTAAATTCATATCTTCTATAAATTTCTGTGCTTTTGCTTCGGAGATTTTTCTGTGCCGACCATCACCGGGTGTTACATCACCTTCGTATTGAATATACGCAACTCTCGATGGTGGGCGATAGACAATCCTCACGCTTTTATCGGCTTCTTTGCTTAGTGTTTCACTCGCTTTGTTTAGTCCGTCTATTGGAATTTTCTCCTCTATTCTTGATATTGGAACAGAAAGTGAATCGACTAGCGAAATCATGGTTTTGTCATTCAGAAAATCAAGTTTCAACGACACATCGGCTTTTGCTTGCAGGTCGTCAACAAAACGCGCCAAGAGCGACTTGACGGTAGACAGTGCCGTTATCTTTTCATCAAGCTCGCTTATGTTTTGCTCGAATACTTCGATAATCGTCACCGCGTTTTGGTTGTTGAGAATGTTGCGTATTTGTTTAATAGGAATTTGCAATTTCCGCAAGATTACGATTTGTTGCAAACGTTTGAGCATATCTTGGTCGTAATGGCGATAGGAATTATCGTCATTTCTAATGCTCTCAATAAGCCCGACTTGCTCGTAGTAACGCAGCATTCTCGTTGAAATGCCAAAGGTTTTTGCGACTTGACTGACCG
>WRAI01000037.1 GCA_009780275.1 Oscillospiraceae bacterium
CCCAACTTTGGGTTTGATACACAGCAGCTGCTTACCGGCATGGTACGCATGTTGCTGGATGTTGACTGGAAACAGCCGCCGGCAGCGACTGCGCATGCGTTATTGTTAGCATAGTAATTCAAACAAAAGCCTCGCACATTATTGTGTGGGGCTTTTTGACAGCTTATCACCGCACCAATCCTTGACATCCAAGAACATTTGAAGTATTATTTAATGTAAACCAAAAGAAAGAGAAGTACACAATATGCTAATCGGATGCGTTAAAGAAATCAAGCGTTATGAGGACCGCGTAGGGCTAACGCCCGAGAATGTAAAGCAATACACGATCGAAGGACATACCATATATATCCAAGCCGGTGCGGGCGAAGGTTCAGCCTTTTCTGATAAGGCATATCAAGCTATGGGCGCAATTATTTTGCCTACTGCTAGAGAAGTTTGGCAAAAAAGCGAAATGATCATAAAAGTCAAGGAGCCACTGTCGGAAGAGTACAACCTTTTGCAAGAGGGACAAATCCTTTATGCCTATCTGCACTTAGCTGCAAATCGCCCTGTAACAGAAGCGCTTTTGCAGAAAAAGGTCAAAGCCGTTGCCTACGAAACCATCGAAGACAAGGCCGGCAGATTGCCGCTTTTAAAGCCGATGAGCGAGGTTGCGGGCAGGTTAAGCATCCAAGTTGGCGCGCGCTGCTTGGAAACGCCAATGGGCGGCATGGGGTTGCTCTTAGGCGGTGTGCCGGGCGTAAAGCGAGGAAATGTTGTCATTTTGGGTGGTGGCGTAGTGGGCATCGGCGCTTGCAAGATGGCCATCGGGCTGGGCGCAAATGTCACGATACTGGACAACAACATGGAACGGCTTGCCTATTTAGATGATTTGTTTGGCCAAAACATTCAAACCTTATACTGCACGCCAATCACCGTAGAGCAAGTTTTGCCCGATGCTGATTTAGTCATCGGCGCCATTTTGGTGCCTGGGGCCGCTGCAGAAAAACTGATTCGGCGAGAGCATCTCAAGCGTATGAAACCAGGCAGCGTCATTGTCGATGTTGCTGTAGACCAAGGCGGCTGTTGCGAAACCACACGGGTCACTTATCATGATGACCCGACATATATCGTAGACGATGTCGTGCACTACTGCGTCGCCAACATGCCGGGTGCAGTGTCAAGAACATCTGCCATCGCATTGACGAATGCGACCATTACATATGGCACGCGCATTGCAAACCTCGGTTTAGAAGCTGCCGCCCAAAGCGACCCCGCCATTCAATTAGGCGTAAATTGTTATGACGGCCATATGACTTATAAAGCTGTGGCAACAGAGTTTGACCTACCCTACCGTAATTTGCTGGAGCTGATTTAAGGATAATTGACACAAAAATAGCCGCTGAAAGCAGTTTTACTTCTACGGCCTCTCTGTTACTCGCATTATATCCAGCAACCATCATCTGTCAACGATTTCTGCAAAAAAACAAGGGACGCTTTTGCGTCCCTTGTCAATAGAAAACCTAATTTACTTCAATTCGATTTTCGCGCCAGCTTCTTCGAGCTTCTTCTTCAATTCTTCGGCATCATCTTTGCCAATGTTTTCTTTTACGTTGCTCGGTGCGCCGTCAACCAGTTCTTTAGACTCTTTCAAACCAAGGCCGGTCACTTCACGTACAACTTTGATGACTTCCATTTTCTTTTCGCCAATTTCGGCCAAGACAACGGTGAATTCGCTCTTTTCTTCAGCAGCTGCGCCGTCTCCGCCGCCTGCTGCTGGTGCAGCCATCATTGCCATAGGAGCAGCAGCACTGACACCAAATTCTTCTTCCAGCGCTTTGACCAGTTCCGATGCTTCCAGCAACGTCAAGGCTTTGATTTCTTCCATGAGTTTTGTAACTTTTTCAGACATTTTGTGTGTTCTCCTTTTGTTATGTGTTTTTAATAGTTATGCAGATTTCTGTTCTGCAATCGCTTGAATGACAACGGCTAGTCCACGCATATTGGCTTGAACGACATTTGCCAAACCACTTGCGGGCGAATTGACAGACCCAAGCAATTTCGCCATGAGTTCTTCACGGCTCGGCATATCGGCCAGTTGCTTCACGCCTGCTGCGTCAAGGGGTTTTCCTTCAACAAAACCAGCCTTGATGCTAAACGCATCTTTGGTCTTCACGGCATACTCTTTCAGCACTTTGGCGGGCGCGACAGCATCGGTTGTGCTTGTCGCTAACGCCGTTGTGCCGGATAGCACGGCGGACAATTCCGCCAAATCCGTGCCTTGCACGGCAAAGTTCAACAGCGTGTTTTTCACTACGTTGTACTCAACGCCGGCTTCACGCAATTTGCGGCGCAATGCCGTATCATCGGCAACATTGATGCCTTTGTAATCGACCAAAACGCCGGCCTGTGCGCCATCAATCCGCTCTTTCAACGCCGCGACAACGCCTTGCTTTTCGGTGAGTACCTTTGCACTTGGCATATTTGCTTTACCTCCTATAAAAAATTCCTCGCCCTCCCATTAGAGAAAGACAAGGAAACACAATCATCGTGTCACACCTCGACCCTCTTACGATTGGTCGCATAAGTTGCGAATGACGAAAAAAATGCTATTTTCATCTTTTCACACCTTATCCTCCCCGTTCAAGAGTTCGGCGCATATCCTTATCCTCGGCATGCGGTGCGTTCGGCACCATTATCACATCTGTGACATGCTGTCTTAGGGCAAGCTTAACTACTATATCACGAGTAGAGAGCATTTGTCAAGCCTTTTTTCAAACTTTTATCTCAATCCCCATTTCAAACAATCGATACATTGGGAAATGGAAACCATCGACAGAAATCTGTCCCTCGTGCACCGATAAATTTCCATGCAAATCGACTAAAAACGGACTGCTGTTCAAGTTGGCAAGCACATCTTTCATCGGACATTGATACTGTCCCGCGCGCAGTATCTCCCCTACCCTGCTTTCGAGTTCCTTTTCAGTAATACCTTTTGCTTGCATATCGGCGTAAAAGTTCAGAATATCGCCCACTTCTGTTTCGATGTAGTCTTTTACGGGGAAATAGCCACCTGTTTTGTAGCTGCAATCCTTGACGAAGGCGAAAGTCATGCTTTTGATAAATTGCTCATCTGCTTCGGCACATGATTGTCCTTTTCTTAAATGTACAAACCGCGTCATAGCCTGCGTCAGCGCGATACCAATAGCGTTTGCCGAAGTATTCCAACAACTAAATCCCAGTGGCGTCAGCATAGGAATGCCGCGCTCAAGCATGATTTGCCCAAGCCTGCCGCGCCGATGCCCGTGCACACAATCAGCAATAGCGGTCGGAATGCCGCGCGCGGTGTTGGCCTGCAGCCGGTCAAGCAAAGCGTGGCAGTGCGCGTCAAAAGCGCTTGGGTCGGTGGGATTGGTCAGTACCAAAAAGCTAAGATGCGGGTGATTCGGAACGGCAACCATAGTCGCCATCGTGTCCAAATGCGTCTGCACACTGTGGCGCAGAGTACTGTAATCGAATTCGTCGCCGACATCATCTTCACCGCCGCCGAAATATTCCATGGCAACAGGCACGGGGCTATCTTTTGCAATAATGGTGGCAATGCACATCAAGCCCAACTCATCGGTTGCAGGCAGAATAGCGGCATTTTCTCCCACATGTTCTTGTATGTATGCCATTTCGTTGGTCTGAATCGTTGCCTTGGGCGCGGAGTCATCAACGCCCATATAGAGAAATTGATAATCACCGCGTCCGCCGCCGGTCAGCAAATAGTCATTCAGCCGCAACTGCCGCGCACGCGCGCCGTGATAGCGATCGATGACAATGTCCGGCAGTTCTGATGCAACGACATTGCCGTTTTCATCCAGCGGATAACCGTTGATGATATTGTCCACGGTTAAGCTATCGCCACATAATGCAGCACGTGCCACGGAACCATAAGCCCGCAATCCGTCGTATTCAACCCAACCATACCCCGCATACGCGCCCGTCGAAGCCAGCCGCATAACGGTGTCAAAAACATACACTTTTTTGTGGCGTGACAACTCGGCAATGGCGTCCAACGCGGCGTATTCAGCCGTCAAGTCCTCATCGTATATATAGCGTGCTGCCGCCAGCCCACCTGACAGTAACAAGTCCAGCGAAATAATAATGTGTTCACAGTGCACCGCGTCGTTGTGGAGCCAATGCAGCAGCGCATCAATACGCTCCTGCCGCGTGATATTCGGCAGAGGCTGCCCATCCAGGCGTATCATATAGAGTTCTTTGTCCGGCATAAGTAACTCTACGCCTGCCGACCCTGCCAAATAAATGGCGCGGTCAACGCTGACAGGGCGGTCATCGAGGGGGATGTAGGCGATTTGCATACGTGCTTCCTCCGGTATGTATGGGGTTTCAGAAAATGCTTATTTCTGCTTATACTCAATCGTATACGACCTCGCTGTTTTCCAATCGTCTTGTTCCATACCAGCTTTTTCGTAACAACGGCAAGCGGCGATATTTTCACTTCCTGTCGGCACAGAGCTTTCGCGAAAGCCATTTTCCTTCGCCCAATTAAGTACAAATTTCATAAACTCTGTACCGTAACCCTTGTTATGATAATCGGGGTGAATATCAACGCCATAAATATAGAATTCTTTTTCTGCCTCATCAATCATTGTAAGCGAATACCCGAAAATGCAACCAATCACTTTATTGTCCAGAATGGCAACAAATGCGATATTTTGCTTTTCATTTAGAAAAACTTTAACTTGCTCCGGATTATGTTTGTAACTGTCCTCGCGTTCATCACCTGGATTATATTGTGTAAACATTACTTCTAATTCAGGAATGTGTTTTTCTTGCAGGTGTTCAAAAGTTAAGCCCATAACTATTCCTCGCTTCCAATGCTCCTAATATAAAGTTTCTACCCCACACCATCATCACAAAATATTCCTAGCCGCAAACCGCTCCGCTTCCCGCAGCAAATACAACTCCTCACGCAATGTCAGTGCCGTCCTGTACGCCTCTTTCTCCTGCTCACTAATCAGTCTCGGCAATGTCTTCATGCCAATCGCCACAGGCTCGTACAACTGATGCCGCGCAAACAGCGCGTAAAAGCCTTGTTTACGCCGCCAGCGTTTCGTGATGGATTGCATCAACGTTTCAGCCTGCGCCCAGTCGTCATCCTGCAATGCCACTGCCACTTGCGCCATATCGCGCTCCAATGCCTCAATGCCACCTTGCAGATTGACATGCACCACCACACAAAACAACGCCGTCAACCCCAACACAACGATACATATAATGCCTCTCATGCCGTCACCGCTTCATCAAAGGCCTGCAAAAAAATGTTCTTCTGCTCATCAACTGTCATCAGAAAAATATCTTTCACACCGCCTGTTACACCGCGTAACCGCGCCTGTTCGACCACCCAACCGCGGCTGAGTCCGAGTGTCTGCAAATTGCCGTCTTGCCAACGCCCGTCGCTGATGACGATGACGGGTAATCCTGCACCCGCTTTCTGCCCCGACAATTCCGAAGCTGTCGGTGGACGCTGGTCAGCATACAGCATAACCGACATCTGCCCATTGGTCTCCAAGATAGCATATTGCACCATCGCCAAATCGGTCACATTTTTTAGCCGCAGCGACTCGATCAGCTCATTGGTGTTGATGTTGTTCTTCTTCAACTGCCGGCGGTCAACCCGCCCGTCATGCACCAAAATGCTGGGGTTGCCCACCACAATTTTGCGCAGCTTGATGCTCTTTGTCATGACATAAGAGACCAGCATGCTGACAACCAAAATCGTCAGCACCGGCACAAATCCTGCCAACAGCGGCACGCTCAAATCTTGCATGGGAATGGCAATCAACTCACCGATTAAAATCGTCACGACCAACTCCATCGGCTCAAGCTCGCCAACCTGCCGCTTGCCCATCACGCGCAACCCAACGGCAACAACAGTATATAAAATCAAAGTCCGTGTCAATGAAATCAGCATGCCATTAGTATGGCAAATTTACACAGAGATTATGCCAAATCCGTCGTCACAACCAAAAACATCGCCGTACCGCCAATGGCTTTATGCCCATGCGGCTTGCTCGCGTCAAAATACACGCTGTCGCCTTGCTCTAACACCATCTGCCGCCCGTCATAAAAAAACTCCAATTTACCTGCCAGCACAAAATTAAACTCCTGTGCGTCACGCGTAATCATGTCGGGTGTCTTGTCCAGCGGTTCAAGTGTAACCAACATCGGCTCAAACGCCCGACCCTTGTAGTCTTGCGCCAACTGCTGAAAGCAGTAATCAACATGCCGTGCAGTAAACTTCCCCTGCCCGTGCCGGACAATAGTGAGGTTGTCCATACGCGCCGGCTGCCCCGTCAGCAACTCGGCCATATCCATCTTAAACATCACCGACAGCTGATACAACACAGCAACGGGAATGTCAACGCCCAAATCTTCATACTGACAATATGCTGCCATCGGCACGCCGAGCGTTGCCGCCATATCGCCTTGTGTTAAATCACCGCGCTCACGCAGTTCGCGTATGCGTTCACCAATTTGCTTCATAAAATCTCTCCCTACCCTCTTTCATAAAGAGGGTGCGATATGTCGCGTTGCCATACGTTTTCTTATCATACCACATCAACAAAAAAATTTCAACCGACCGCGTATATTTATTTCCCCAACTGTCAATCCTACCCATTGAATACCAAAATCGAAAGGAGCTGTTCATCATGGCGAAAAACAAGGACAAACAAAAGAAAGAAAAACCCAACAATGCCGGCAGCACTTCAATGGACAACAAGAACCCCGGCACATCAAACAAAAACGGCTAACACTACACAGCAAAAAAGAGGAGCAAAAATGCTCCTCTTTTGGCGTTATGATTACCTAAAATCATACGGCGCAAAAAACGCAAACTCTCCGGCTACTGTATTCGGTGGAGGCCCATATGTTACCCCAAAAGTCTCGCTCACCAAGCGAAGAATAACATTCATGCCAGGTCTAAGCCTAAGCTCGGGATTGATAGGTGCCGCGCCTGCACTTGGAGCATCCCGCCAAACCACCGACGGCGGCATCCAATGCGCCCTGCCGCCAAAGAGACCATCGGAAGCAAACTCGCGCACAAGATACACTCGCTGCCCGTCGTCACGCTCTATCACATCCTCTACACGCACAAACGTCTCCTTGGCATTCAACTCACGCCAAGGCGTGGGCTGCGGCGGTGTTGGATGCACTAATATCGGCGGCGTATACTCAGCCGGCATAGGCTCAGGCATCACCAGCGGTGTTTCAGTCGGCGGATGTGTATACATCGGCTCTCGCGGACTGACAACCTCACCCGGCACCCGCGTAACCTCCGGGAAATTTACCATATGACGCGTGCCGATAAAGAAGTCGCCTATCACCAACCCCTCATTAGTCGTCAAGTTCGACCAAATACGAACTTCCGTAATCGTCAGTCGCGAATTTTCCAACATGGCAAACGTCGCTTCGCCGTCGAATGACCAAGAAGCAATCTGCCGTATTGCGTCATTTAGATTAAAGCGCCCGTGGTTAAAATTGCGGTCAAAACGCCCCCATTCATCACTAAGCTGCTCCCATTCCACAAAGTCATGCGCTCTGACAGTCATGATATTTCCGCCTTCATCCACTACGTCAAGCCCAACAGACCATGCCGCGTTCGACATAGTGCCTAAACCGCCCGAAAGATAAATATAATATTCATTTTTCATATCCAACACAATATCAGGCCACAGCGTCAAATGTGTACCATTAATGCCTAAATCCCGATTGGTAGACAGGTGCAGTTGTGGCGGGTAACTGTCAAGTATGGCAAACTCAAAAAAACCGGGAGCACCTTCTCCCCAAATCATAGGCAACAAATCATGCGCCACGACAAAATCGTCCCGCAAGCTCGGCTCGGACTGCGGCGCAACCACTCGAAACTCGTCAATTGCAAACCACTCACCCACCGGCATATTCGACCAAATGCGGATTTGCGTAATCGTCAACCTTGACAAGTCGGGCGCGTTCATAAGACGCCAGGAGAAGTTATCTCCAAAGTCATCCAGGCTAAACGACCCGTTTCTAAACGTGCTGTCAAAGTCGCCCCATGCAACATTATAGAAGTCGCCCCACTCGGCATCCCGGCCTGGCCCCCAGTCCAGCTCGCTGCTGCGAATGGCAAACATTTCGCCGCGCGCGTCCATAAATTCAAAGCCAACCGCCCAACTAAATCCCTCGGGAAATTCTAGCGCACCAATATGAATGGTTGAGCCTGCACTGACAGGAATATTAACATGCAGCTCAACATGGCTGCCACCTTCGTTCGCCGTATGTGTGCCTACACCCATAAGAAGCTGCCCACTTCGATACGGCCAGTCAAGTTCTTTGAATGTCCCGCGCCAGCCGCTCGGAAAGGCCCTAAACAGCTCTTGTATCAAGTCAACTTCAACAACTTGCGGATGCGCCGACGCCCCCTCCTCGCGCCAGTCATCTTCGGGCGAGCCTGCAGTAAATCTCATATTGTTCCCGTCACCGCCATAAATCACACCAATCACAAAAGGAACACAAATCAACAACGCCGCGATGCCGACTGCACAGGCTACCACTTTGCCCCATCTGAAACGCGACCTTTCACCAGTTTGTGCAACCGGCGAGAATGTCTGCTGCACTTCAGTCGCTTTTTCCGGCGTTTTATGCTCAGATTTTTGCCTTACCGACTGACCTGATAAAACGCTGGCCTTTATGCGTTCAAATGAAGCACTATCAGGCGTAACCTTATCCCATGACGCAATAATTTTTTCACTTTTCAATGGAACGCACCTCCCAGTTTTTCACGCAGAATCCCCCGCGCCTCATGCAAATGATTTAATATCGTCGATTGTTTTTTGCCCAGCATTTCGGCAATCTCGCGGCTACTGTATCCCTCATAATAGTAGAGATACACCGCAGCCTTATGCCTATCCGGCAATCTCATTACAACTTGCAATGTTTCATCAACTTCTACATTGTTTTTGCCTGTCAAATTTTCATAGTCATCCAAATTCTCGCGCTTTCGCCACCAGCTGCGCAGTACGTTCTTGCAGACGTTTGTGGCGACTCGAATAAGCCATGCCTTTTCGTGTTCCTCACCGGCAAAGATCACAGATGTATTCATCAGTCGAATAAAGACATCCTGCACCGCGTCTTCGGTATCACTCGGGTTCTTCATATAAGCAAAGCACACGCGGTAAATTCTCTCTTTATGTCGCTGATAAATGTCGGTCAGTTCTTTATTCGTCCGCATCAAAGAATTTCCTTTCGCTTTCATTGCTAATACACACCACCACGCCAAAGTATCGGCTAATTTCCAAAAATATTTTCCCTGACTCACTTCGACAATTCCCACACCATGCTTGCCTTATAATACAAGCAGAGCTGCCGAACAGCTGCCTGCTGATTTTGGAGCAGGCGGCATAGGGCGTGACAGGAGTCCCCAATGAACCAAGCCGCTACCGTCATCTACATAGACACATTGTTCACCCTCAACGCTGTCGTCAACTACCTTGTTTTGCTCACGACCGCAAAAATTTGCACATTGGCCATCAAGCGTTGGCGGCTGGCCGTCGCTGCAGGTGTCGGCGCATTGTATGCCGTTATTGCCTTTATGCCGCGCATGGGTTTTGTCAGCGCCTTTGCCTTGCAAATCGCCGCAAGTGCCGCCATCGCCTGTATCGCGTTCGGCATACACAAGCGTACCATACGAGCAGGCTTGACATTCTGGGCAGTCGGCTTACTCTTCGGCGGATGCGTCTATGCCGTCAATATTTTAACCGGCCAACAGGCCGGCATGATGATCAATAACGTGCCATATGTACACATCAGTGCGCGAATGCTGCTGCTCACAAGCGGATTTTTCTACGTCGTGCTGACTCTGGTCTTCAAGGGCGCAGCTCTCACGCGACGACACGGCGGCGCAAGCGTCACACTCGAATGCGGCGGCAGATCCGTCACGCTGAAAGCTATGCACGACAGCGGCAACACACTGACCGACCCCATCAGCGGCACAAATGTCCTAATTGCCGACAGTAAGGCATTACGTGCGCTCTGGACATCCGAAATATACTCATTGTTGACGCCCGACAATCTGTGCGACCCCACCGCCGTAATGCTCACTCTCGATGTGCTGAAATTACCGGCAAAATTTCGGCTCATTCCCTACAAAGCCATCGGCACTGACAGCGGCCTTTTACTCGGCTTCAAACCCGATAAAATCATCATAAACGGCACAGCAAGTGACACTTTTGTCGCACTCTCCCCCACACCAATTGAAAACGGCAACTACTCCGCCATTGTGAATCTGACATAACAGGAGGCGCACTATGCACCCATCAACATCAATTTCAATATACCGAAAGCTAAAACTCGACCTAGCCCTGTGGGCACGCGAGTTATTAGATAGACTGGGCATCCGCCCATTAGACGACGTCTTTTATATCGGTGGCAGCGACACCCTTCCACCGCCATTGACGAAAGAGGAAGAAGCGTATCTAATCGGCGGTTACGCCGAAGGCAAAGAAAGCGTCAAACGCCTGCTGATTGAACATAACTTGCGCTTGGTCGTGTATATCGCGCGGCGGTTTGAAAACACCGGCATCAACATTGAGGACCTAATCAGTATCGGCACTATCGGGCTAATAAAAGCCATCAACACATATAAGCCCGACAAACAAATCAAATTGGCAACCTACGCCAGCCGATGCATTGAAAACGAAATCTTGATGCACCTGCGCAAAAATGTCAATATCCGCAATGAGGTATCGCTCGACGAGCCGCTCAACACCGACTGGGACGGCAACGAACTGCTACTCAGCGACATTTTAGGCACAGAGGCTGACACTGTGCTGCGCCCGCTGGAAGACGATGTCGACTTGCAACTACTCAAATCGGCCATTAACCTCCTCAACGAGCGTGAGCGCGAGATCATCTCCATGCGCTTCGGCCTCAATGGCCATGAAGAGCATACACAAAAAGACGTCGCCGACGTCATGGGCATTTCGCAGTCCTATATCTCACGCTTGGAGAAAAAAATAATCACGCGGTTAAGGCGTGATATTACGAGGATGATGTAGCAAAAACATCGCAAAACCGCTGTACACGAGGCGTAACAACCGTAATATCCTACACATCGAAATCAATCCGCACAACATGCAAGCCTTTTTCCAGCAAAACGCGCAATTCATGGCCTGGCATGTTTGCAACAAACCCCAAATATTGAAACCCATATGCTTCCACAAAGGCAAGACGTTCCGCCCAATCAATGACTTCGGCATTTTCCCAGATGCCAAGGCCGGTCAAAAGATCTGCGTCGGCCTGATTCTCCGCAAGGAATCGCAACGTCTCAGTGAAGATAACTTCACGTTCCCATAAACCGGTGCGCCAATACATGGTTTCAGCGTAGGGCGATAAAAAGAGTTCCTGATGCCGCGCATGCATTCGCGGCGCAGTGCCATGCCACCAGTTAAAAACGCTCCCCTCAGTTCCCAAGCAAACATCAGTCGAGTCATGGCTTGTTTTAATGGCTGGCCATACCATGTGGAGTCTTCGCGCAGTAAAATCGTCTATATCGTCGGGTGCGTCCCAACCAAAGAAATAATAAAACTGCTCGGCAAATGCGACACCGTCCACCGGTTCATCAAAGCGCACCCATGCGATGTAGGCCTGGTCATCGTCAAGCATGCCCCATACGTCCAATGAACCATCAAGGAATAGGCTCTGCGGTGCAGTCAACATACCTAGTTGCAAATAATCATCGTACTCATTAAGCGTTACACCACCGTTTTGACGAAAGTCAATTGTGCCGGTGCTCTGCACGGAATTAATCGAGTCTGCACGCGTATAAGACCACCGGGCAAAAGCGAAATCCATTGATGGCCGACTGCTATCAGGTTGCCACATAAATGACCACGATACAGCTGGCGACGTCAACAGCGTTATGCCGTTAAAAAGATTCTTTGCATGACCCGGTTCGTGCAAAGAATGATTATAGAGCTGCCTATCTGCAATCCGGCTCACAGCAAAAACGACGACAATTACCGCCGCTACGGCAATCGCTGCACCGGATAGCATCCATTTTTTCATACAGCCCTCCTTTTAGCTACTCCCCACCCAACCACTTACAGGCCTTCTCCACCGCCTGTTTGTCAAACGGCACATCGGCATTGCGGTGGTCAAAGCTTTTGCAAAAACCCGACACCGCTTCCTCTAATGCAACCGAACGCCGTGCCGCCGCGTTCATCACCGCACGGCAAAATTCCGCGCCATGTTTTTTGCCGAGTTCGCGAACAGCTGCGCCGCACAAGACATTGGCATGCGGCATACAGAAACCTTCAATGGTGTCAAACTTACGCGCAAATTGCTGCTCTTTACGCCACAAATGTGCGATATTAGATGCCAACGCCTTTTGATAACTCTTTTCGCGCTCACATAAATAACAACTATCTTTGTGGCTTTCAATGCCTTTTTCCGGTTTTTTGTTGATTTCCATCAACAAACTCTCCAAAATCAAGGCAAAACTCAATTTATTCGGGCGAGCAAACATGCCTTGCAAGTGTCGTTGACAAAAGCCTTTTTTGTTGGTTTCCACACGCACATCCGGCTCCATCATTGCCGCACCTAGAATATATTCATACAACTCGTCGGCACGCTTGGTAGTCAAGCGGCAGATAGGGCATCCGTCCGTTTGGTCGAATGCCTCGTTGATTTGGATGGTATAAATCTGCTCTTTCATAAAATAAAAGATATTGCAAAAGCATTTTCAACCTGCAGCCTGTCATAACGGGCAAACAACTTCCGATCGATAAATGCGTTTTTCAATATGCCCCCCCTTATCTAATCCACATCTAATCCACGCTCAAACTAAAAGGCCAAATACGCAGCAGCATCCGCCCCAGCACCCAACGCTCATCCACCAACCCAATGCCCGGTTCACGGCTGTCAGCACTTCGGGGGCGATTGTCGCCCATCACAAAGAGTTTCCCATCGGGAATGGTCAGCCCGCCGCGCGGAATTGTGCCGTTGTGGTGGTGATGCCAACTCAGCCCTGTTTCCAAATACGGCTCATCTAACCGCACAAATTCGTTGCTGTCACGCTGCTGTAAGTAGACAGCCATGCCATTATCAGTCTCACGAATGTCAATGGTATCGCCGCCCATGGCAATCACGCGCTTAACCATCGGAACAATTTGACCATCGTTATTCACCCGACCCGGCTGGGTAAAAACAACAATATCACCGCGCCGCGGCGTATAAAACATATTGGAAACCAAGATATAATCCCTGTCCTGCAAAGTTTCTTGCATGGATGGCCCCTCAACGGTAATCATCTGCCCTGCAAATGTAAACAATAAAACAACAACAATCCATGCCGGGACTAAGGCTTGTGCCCAGTCGAACAGCTCGCGGCGAATGTCCTTTTTTTCAGGCTCTTGCATTTCCACGCCCTCAGGCATTTGCTCATGAATTTCGCTCATGTTCACACCTCCAACGCATTTTTTAACTTTACACTTACAGGCGCGAGGCGAGAATATTTCGCCGCGCGCCTTATTTTAATTTGTGCTTATGACTCGCCTAATCTTAAATATCCTGTTTCAATCTCGCACGCTTACCCACGCGGTCACGCAAGTAATATAGTTTGGCACGGCGTGTTTTGCCGTGGCGCACAACTTCAATTTTAGCAACATTGGGCGCATGGATGGGGAAGACTTTCTCAGCTCCCACACCATACGAAATACGGCGAACGGTGATCGATTCGTTGATGCCGCCGTGTTTAATGGCGATGACCGTGCCCTCAAAAACCTGAATACGCTCACGCGCACCCTCTTTGATTTTGACGTGCACTTTGACTGTGTCACCGATAATTATTCGGGGCAGGTCTGTCTTAAGCTGTGGCTCCGCGATGGCTTTCAGTAAATCCATAGTTTGCTCTCCTTGTATTCCGCATTCGTACCAAAACAAGCGTTGGCATAGGAACACAGTTGTTTAACCTGGGTATAATATCATACTTTTGCAGGAAATGCAACCCCTAAGTTATGTTGTTGACAAATTTCTACAAACTTGTTATAATCTTAGCTATACAAAAGGGAGTAGCTTACTCATGTAACATCGTCACCACGCGGCAGACTGTCGACTTTCGTCGTAGGCGAAACGTCAGAAGTCCTAGCTGCCGGTGTTACAGACACAAGGCTGTCATGTTGAAATGTTTTTTCAACACTTCGCAGGTGTTTAGCAAGACTTTTGCCATTTTTTTGGCATGGGTTTTGTTTTTTTATTGCCCGGCCACATAAAGGAGAATGTACTCATGGAATGCTATCAACAATCGCCGCAAGACATCTTCACCGCACTGGAATCGATCCCGCAAGGCTTATCAAGCGTTGAGGCGGCCAAACGATTGGCACAAAACGGCTACAACGAGCTGCAACAAAAAGGCAGAGCATCGCTCCTGTCGCTCATCTGGGCGGCATGGCGTGACCCTATGATGTTGATTTTGGCAGCCGTTGTCGTCATCAAAATCGCGTTGGGCGAATGGGTAGACGCCGGCGTTATCTTTGCCGTGCTTGCCATCAACTCCGTCATCAGTGTGGCGCAAACACGCAAGGCCGAAGGCTCGTTGGAAGCCTTGCGCAACCTCAGCGCACCCACGGCAAAAGTCAAACGTGATGATCACCTGGTTGTCATTCCCGCTCGTGAGCTGACCATTGGCGATGTTGTAATTTTAGAAGCCGGCGATTTCGTGCCGGCAGATGGGCGTATTATTGCATGTAACAGCCTGAACGTTGACGAGGGTATTTTGACGGGTGAATCGGTGTCAATCGAGAAGCAGGATGGTATTTTATCAAGCAGCTTCTTACCACTTGGCGACCGCACGAACATGGTATACAACGGTACCATTGCCGTGCACGGCCGTGCTGAATTCGTAGTCACTGCCACATCATTTCAAGCCGAAATTGGCAAAATCGCGCAACTCATCGAAACAGCACAGGAACGGCAAACGCCTTTGCAGCGAAAGCTGAAACATTTCAGCAAGCGGCTGGGGTTGGCAATTTTAGCATTATGCGCTGTCATCTTCACCGTGCAAGTCGTGCGTATTTGGGTAGACGGCGGCGAATTGCAGCACGGTATTCTCAACGCATTTATGTTCGCCATTGCCGTCGCCGTCGCCGCCATTCCCGAGGCGTTGAGCTCAGTTGTCACTATCGTGTTGGCAAGCGGCACAAAGAAAATGGCCGCCCAGCACGCCATCATCCGCAATCTGCCTGCCGTTGAGGCGTTGGGCAGCGCAAGCGTCATTTGCACTGACAAAACCGGCACGCTGACGCAGAATAAAATGACCGTCACGGACAGTTTTCTGCTGACTGACCAACAGCCACTCTTAAACGCCATGGCACTCTGCAACGATGCCACGCTTGATGCAGACGGCGACCTGATGGGCGAACCGACCGAAACGGCGTTACTCAACTTTTGTGAAAAATCAGGACAAAGCGTAGAATCTTTGCGCACGCAATACAAGCGGCTGTCGGAGTTGCCGTTTGATTCCAAGCGCAAATTGATGAGTACAGTACATGATTTGAACGGGCTGGCAATGCTCACCAAAGGCGCGCCCGATGTGCTTTTTACGCGATGTACGAATGTGCTGGTCGATGGGCAAGTCGTGCCGTTTGATGCTGTTATGAAAGCGCGATTTGAAGCCGCTAACGAACAGTTCAGCCGTGACGCGCTTCGTGTATTGGCGTATGCCACAAAGGCAGTAACGACGACGGCGCTCACGCCTGCCGATGAGCAAGGGTATACTCTTATTGGCCTTACCGCTATGATTGACCCGCCGCGTGAGGAAGTGCCGGACTCCATTGCTTTGGCAAAAGCGGCAGGCATTAAGACGGTCATGATTACCGGTGACCATAAGACAACTGCCTATGCCATCGCCAAACAAATTGGCATCGCCGAAGAGGGTGATGTCGCCGTCACAGGCATGGAGCTGGATTCCATGTCTGACGATGACTTGACAGACAATCTCGAAAAAATCTCTGTCTATGCCCGTGTGTCGCCGGAAAATAAAATTCGCATTGTTAAAGCGTGGCAGACCAAGGGGGAAATCACCGCTATGACGGGCGATGGTGTGAATGACGCACCTTCGCTCAAACAAGCCGACATCGGCGTTGCCATGGGCAGTGGCACCGAGGTTGCCAAGGACGCGTCAGCAATGATTTTGACTGACGACAACTTCGTGTCCATCATCAACGCCGTTGCCATCGGGCGCACGATTTTTGATAACATCAAAAAGACCGTCGGCTATCTGTTTTCCGGGAATTTGGGCGGCATCATCGTCATTTTGTTCGCGCTCATCGCCAACTGGGATATGCCGTTAACGGCATTGCAAATCCTCTTTATCAACCTCGTCAACGACGCTCTGCCCGCCATTGCGCTTGGGCTGGAAGACGGCGAGCCCCATGTCATGAACCGCCCGCCGCGCGATATGAACGAAGGCATCTTTGGTAACGGGCTCATCGGCAGCGTCGTCACACGCGGCACACTCATCGGCAGCGCCGCCATCGCAGCACAATGGCTCGGCACAACCTTATTCTCTGCGGAAATCGGCAGCGCAATGGTCTTTACCACATTGATTTTCG
The DNA here is from genome assembly GCA_009780275.1 of Oscillospiraceae bacterium. Taxonomy (NCBI): domain Bacteria; kingdom Bacillati; phylum Bacillota; class Clostridia; order Eubacteriales; family Oscillospiraceae; species Oscillospiraceae bacterium. The sequence goes on from WRAI01000037.1 coordinate 16,635, forward strand.
CCCGCACATTGCAAATTTTCTCCTCGCGCTCTAACACGCGCAGTATTCTGCAGGTCAAGCTGTTCGGCAACCGCTTTGCGTTTGGCGCAATGGTGGTATGCTTTGCCCTGTATGGACTGACAGTACTACCGGGCGCGCGGGGTATATTTGGCATTGCGCCGACGTTTGGCTGGCAAAATTTCGGCATTGCGGCAGGGCTGGCGTTGAGTTCTGTGGCGGCGATGGAATGCGTTAAGTGGCTAAAAAGAAAAAAGACCGCATGGATATAGTGAAAAAAACACCTGCCGCGTTTTGCCGCAGGTGTTTTTTGTAAAAATGCTTATTTTGCACTCTCATCAGCTTCCATTTTCCAAACATACGACCGCCAGAGTAATTCAGACCATAAATCCAATAAAGGCTCTTCATATCTGGGCATAACCATTTCATCAACAGGTAATTTTTGGCCGCCTAAGTATTGCTGCAGCCATAACAGTCGCCCTTTCATGACATTCATTGCGGCGCTATTTATACTTGCTTCATGCTTTGTTAAAAACGCCAGCAATCCAACCAAAACATGATGCGCGCCCTGAAGCCTGGCAAAGTGATATGGCCTTGTCATAATTGAATTTTCGCGAATGCGGTATCGTATCAATTTTTCATTTATAAAAGACACACGTTGGCATAGCAATAGAGCTTGCGGAGAAAATAACACGCTTTCATGCAATATACCAACCTTAAATGTTAGGCCATGGTCAAGCAGATATTTTCGTTCAATCAGTAGCCGCCATGCATCTAAGCGCAGTATAGTTTCCTCAGGTATCATACACAGGAAATCATCACCCTTGTAAACATCAGGGAGATCTAAATTCGCGCAAACACCTTGCTGGAACCCCGAAAATTTGCTTTGCAGCTCTTTGTTTTCGTAGATAACCGATGCATTAAACATTACAATTTGCGAATTTGTACTTGATGCTCTGTCATACAGACACTCCATCGCGTTTAGCTCCAGGATATCGTCGCTGTCAAAAAAGTAAACATACTCGCCGGTTGCATGGAAAAATCCCGCATTTCTTGCGGCTGATAAGCCTTGGTTTGCCTGGTTGATAATTGTAATGCGTTCGTCTTTTTGCGCATATTGCTCTAAAATTGCCGGCGTGTTGTCCGTTGAGCCGTCGTTTACACAAATGATTTCTATATCCGTCAGCGTTTGATTGATAACGCTTTCGATAGCTTCAATCACATACTTTTCGACATTGTAACACGGCATTACGATGCTAACTTTTAAGGATTGTTTCATAAGAGCACTTCCTTCGCACCTAATATAAATTTCACTATTCATTGACACGCCATCGGCGGTGTTGATTTTACTTATTAGGCGTTATTATCGACAATGATACACTTCTGCAATTCCATCAACTTTATTACATTTTTCAAATTTTCACCCTCGGGGCTGTAAAAATGAAAAACATCATTACACACATTATCATATTCTTTCCCGAAAACGCTTCGGCGAGTTGGTTCACCCCCTTGACTTCTGCAACCGCCGCAATCAAAACAATTTTTTATATTGTTTTGAGCAAACTCTTTTAAGTTATTATCGATCGAATAACTTTCATGCTCGTATACATCACGATTATTCCGCCAGCACAAGATAAACCATATACCCATCGAATTGTCATTGCATTCTTGGTACATAACCAAACATGAATACTCATCCGCTAACTTAAAAACTGCACTTGGATGATTTTCATTCAGTTCGCACGTTCTGCCGCTTTCATGCAAATAATCGACAAAATTTAGTGCGTCATTTAACCTTTCACCGCTAAGAGTTTCATTGAGTTTCATTTTGATTTGTGAGTAGGCGTTTATTTGGTCAACCATTTTTAATTCTCCCTTATGTTTAATTATAGAATTTATTTTCAATTGCTTTTGCAATATAATCTCTTCGTGCCAATATTAACTTCTTTATCATTTCCAGCGGAACTAAACCAACAGGTTTAGTCGCAATGTATTGAGGTCTATGCAGCGTAAGCTCCTGCATATTATCACCGCCAAACTTATAAAGTGTCATAGCCACACATATCTTTTCATACTGTTTGCCTGCCACTTCGGCACTCCTCCCCGGAGAGCAGTTTGCGTGGTTTGTATTGCAATGTATGCATTTTTGGCTTAATCTTTCCGTGAGCATATCAAAGATTTCATTAGGTTGCCCCTCTAAGTATACATCAAAATCATTCTTCAACCATCCAACAGTAATAACTTGAATGTCAATATAGTTTGCTATATCATCGTTGAAATCTATGTGACCGACATCTTTACCCTTATGTTTCATATAAAATCTGATAATGTGTGGTTGGGCGCGCAATATGCCCCGCCATGGCGTGGTGATTTTTTCCTGTTTCAAGAAGTTAAGGAATGCTTCAAAGTCGTTTGCAAAATTACTATTTAATTTATCTCTTGCGATTTCGTTGATTTTTGGTTTGTCTAACATATCTCATTCTCCTTTTCAAAGGATAAGTTCCATTTCTTTTGGGGCACACGGCACGAAATTCCCCACATAATACCTGCCGTCATCCCAAGGTTGCGGGTTTGAGAGATAGCCAACAGGGAAAACTTGTGCCGTCCATTTCCATGATTGTTCGTTATAATCCGCCAACGCCAAGGCATCAAAGGTTGGTTTGCCGGATTTTGCGTAAAACACATTATGAACTTGATCGAGGCGTTTTACACCTTCAATGTCACCGCTTGCCCAACCTTGGGCTATTGTCGTAGCTTCGATGTCGTGGTATTCCATGCCCATAGGGACGGGCGTATCAGGCTTCATAAACTTGCCGATTGTGTAGCACATCAGCTGATTTTTATCGTCATACCTATCCCAGGTGAAAAGAGAGTGGTAATACTTTTGGTCTGAGATATACTCTGTCATGTTGTCGAGCGTTTCAAAAACCCAATCACACAAATGCCAGCTCGCACGCTCAATCGCAATGGACGATTCTTGCCACGCACGCGTGTAAATGCTCTTTCCGATAAATCTATATGGGCCGAAATTTTCAATGATTTCAAATTTGTCTAATTTTACGTCTACATTATTTTCTATACATTCCACCGCTACGCTCGTCAAACGCTCGTCAACTACATCTGACGTATCGAGTAGCTGCTCAATATTGGTGTTCTCTTTTGTCAATGATGTTTCAATTTCATTCGCTTTGGCAAACAACATTTTTACATCAGCGTCATTGTGAAAATCGACCTGTCGCATTTGTCGTATGAATTCCAATACGATTTCTTTCAGTTCATGTAACAGTGCTACTTCGCTGTCAATGTCATCTACTTTTCTGTCCAACACAGACAACACAGCTTCGGAATTTTTTGCCGAA
>WRAI01000038.1 GCA_009780275.1 Oscillospiraceae bacterium
ATCACAAAAAAAGGGTTGATTTTTTGTCCGGGGTGTGGTATGATTATCCATGTTATTTGAGATTTGACAATCGTTCTACAACTCGAATGGTGGTCCAAATATTCAGTAATCGCGTGTTGGGCGGAGTGAAAGACAGCGCAAACCCCTGAAAATACAGGAGGTTGGCAAGTCCCTTAATTCCACCCGCACCACGTTAGAGCAAAGTCCGCTCTGCTTCGTTTCCGCGTAAACAGGCTTTGCTCGGGACAGATGAAGCAATAGCGCGGCAGGCAATATATAGCCGCGAATAATTTCGAGCAGCCTTTGCACTGCTCTTTTGTTTTTTAGCTGTTCAAGCACACCATTGAACATTTTGAGGAGGAACATGATGTCTGGTAAACTGGCGTATGTGGCGATGGCTACGGATTTATATCACTCAGGCCACGTCAACATTATCAACCACGCGGCGGAATACGGCAAGGTGATTGTCGGGGTATTGACTGACGAGGCCATTGCGACATACAAGCGACCGCCGATTTTGGATACGCAAGAGCGGATGAAGATTGCTGCCAGTTTTAAGCACGTTGACCGCGTAGTTGTGCAAGAGCAATTGGATTATACAGCGACGTTGCGGGAATTAAAGCCGGATTTTGTGCTGCACGGCGATGACTGGCGCACGGGACATATGCAAATCATTCGTGATAAGGTGCTAACTGTGCTTAAGGAATGGGGCGGCCAATTGGTTGAAATCCCTTACACTGAGCATTTGTCAAGCGATAAGTTATCGCGACAACTTGCCACTATGCATTCTACTTCTGACCAACGGCGGGCGCAATTGCGCAAATTGCTGAATCTTAAACCCTATGTTCGCGCTATTGATACGTCCAACGGCTTGACCGGCATTATTGCCGAAAACGCCCGTGTGATGGACGAGGCGACTATGACGCTCAAAGAATTCGATGCCATGTGGATTTCCAGCCTTTGTGACTCTGCTTTTAAGGGAAAGCCGGATATTGAATTGGTCGATTTGACCAGCCGCATCAACACCATCAACGAGATTATGGAGGTGACCACCAAACCTATCATTCTCGACGGCGACACCGGCGGTAAGGTTGAGCATTTTACATTCCATGTCAAGACGTTAGAGCGCATCGGCGTGTCGGCCATCATTATTGAAGACAAAACGGGTTTGAAGCAGAACTCTCTCTTTGGCACCGACGTTGAGCAAGTGTTGGATGACCCCGAGGAGTTTGCCGCCAAGATTACAGCGGGCAAGCACGCACAGGCCACCCGTGACTTTATGATCATTGCCCGATTGGAGAGCCTTATCGCCGGTAAAGGTGTGGACGACGCGTTTATGCGAGCGAAAATCTATATAGATGCCGGGGCTGATGCTGTAATGATTCACAGCAAAGAAAAGGACGGACGCGATATTTTTCAATTCATGGAAAAATTCCGTGCCTATTCATCCAATATTCCCATTGTGGTGGTGCCCACGACATATAATCAATTTACCGAAGAAGAATTGCACGCCAAAGGCGCGAATATCATCATCCATGCCAACCACTTATTGCGTAGTGCCTACCCTGCCATGATGAAAACGGCGCAGAGTATATTAACAAATGGTAACAGCAAGCAAGCCTCGGCGGATTACTGCATGAGCATCAAAGAAGTGCTGACTTTTATCGGTTAAGGCATAGAATCAACATAAGGGCGGGAATTATCCCGCCCTTGTTTCAGAAAAGGAGCTATTTTATGAAAACCGAAGCATTTTTCTCTGTATTAGATAATTTGGGCGCAGAGTTCTACACCGGCGTACCCGATTCATTGCTGACACCGTTTATCGATGAGGTTATGGATAGGCATGGCATTTCTAATTCACACATCGTAGCTGCTAACGAAGGCGCGGCGGTTGGATTGGCTGCCGGGCATTATTTGGCGACTGGTAAGCCGGCTGTAGTATATATGCAAAACAGCGGTATCGGCAACACTGTCAATCCCATTTGCTCATTGCTGCATGAAAAAGTATACGCGATACCAGCGATATTTGTCATTGGTTGGCGTGGCGAGCCAGGCATAAAGGATGAGCCGCAGCACGTTTTTCAAGGTGAGGCAACGCTGCCGATGTTGGATTGCTTGCAAGTTCCTTACATCGTTGTGTCAAAAGACACCGATGACTTGAGTGCCGCCGCTGCTGAATTTAAGCGGCATATCGCAAGCGGACAGTCTGTCGCCTTTGTTATCAGCAAAGGCGCGTTAGAGAATGCCAACAAGCAAAAATATACCTCTGACGCCGCATTGGCGCGGGAGGACGCGCTGAAAACAATCCTTGACTGTACAAACGATAACGCCGTCTATGTCTGCACGACGGGCAAGTTATCCCGTGAGATATTTGAGATTCGCGAGCAGAATGGTCAAGGACATGAGTTTGACTTTCTAACGGTCGGCTCCATGGGTCACAGTTTGATGATTGCTTACGGCATTGCACTGGCCAGATCGAACAAGCAAATATATTGCCTTGATGGCGATGGTGCGGTGCTGATGCATATGGGCAGCTTAGCGGTTGTCGGCGCGCATCGTCCGGAGAATTTGACGCATATTGTCATGAACAACGGTGCGCACGAAACAGTGGGCGGATTACCGACTGTCGGTGGGCAATTGAATTTCTGCGAAACGGCGAAAACGCTGGGCTACGCGCAGGCATTCCGTGTTGAATGTCAAGATGAGTTGGCGGCCGTTTTGGCTCGTTCGAAAGACGCTTGCGGCCCAATTTTAGTAGAAGTTATTTGCAACTTGGCTTCCCGCGCTGATTTGGGGCGACCGACCACAACGCCGATTTTTAACAAAAACGCGTTGATGGATTATTTAAAGGAGTCGTAGGTATGGCACAAGTAGTATATGCCGGCATTGATACATTACGGCATATGAGCGAGATTGTCAGTGGTGCGAAAAGGCCATTTGTTGTGTGTAAGCCGCGAGTGAAAGAGAGTTTGCCACGGCTTGATTCGACTGTGTATTTTGACCAATTTACGCCTAATCCCATGTTGGCCGATGTGCTAGACGGCGTTGCATTATTCGAGCGGGAATCATGCGACTTTATGGTGTCCGTCGGCGGCGGCAGTGCAATTGATGTTGCCAAAGGCATTAATATTTTGCAGGGCGACGACTCGGCAGCGTTGTTGGACGCGCCGCGAGCACGGCATTTGACGGTGCCGACCACGGCAGGCACAGGTAGTGAATCAACCTGTTTTTCTGTATTGTACAAAGACGGTGAGAAGATCTCGGTTGAGCAGGCAGGCATCTTACCCGAATTTGTCATTCTCGATCCTGTGTTTTTGCGTACGTTACCGCTATATCACAAAAAAAGTGCATTGCTCGACGCGTTGTGTCAAGCGCTTGAGTCGCTTTGGGCGAAAGGCAAAACGCCGACAAGCAAGGCATACGCACTAGATGCCATTGATGTAATTTTGGCCGATATGGATGGTTACCTTGCCGGCGATGACAGCAGCGCATTGCGGATTTTGCAGGCAGCCAATCTGTCGGGCAAGGCCATCAACATCGGCAAGACAACGGCGGCGCACGCTATGAGTTATAAGCTATCAACAGTGTTTGGCATTGCGCACGGGCATGCGGTGGCGCTGTGTTTGCCCTATGTTGCCGAGCATCTGCTGGCGGTGGGCGCAGCACCATCGGAGTTTTCACAAAAAGACTATGATAGATTTGTTTCGATATTGATTGGGCTGGATATGGCCTTTGATTTTGCCGCACATGGTGATGTTTCGGAAGCGATGATTGCGTCATTGGCGGCTTCAGTAAATCCCGGGCGTCTGGGCAATCACGCTGTTGACATTTCGACCGATACGTTGGCAAGTATGTATCGCAAAGTGTTGGAGAACGCAGTATTTAGTGGGTAATTTTGGTGCAAGAAAAAATGCCTTTACTTTCTACCCTATCTTTTTTTCGCAGGATAGCAGTGATTTTATTTGTAAATTTTCAACAGTATACAGACCTGCTTCGACCAGCAAGGCTAAAGCACGTTGTTTGCTGACGCCCGGCGGCTTATCCCGCAGCATATCCTGGGGGATGTGATACCGCGCATCATCAATGTGGATGACGCTTTCTACTACTTTGATGTCCCAGCCGCTGCCAAGTTCCAGCACGATATTACCCGGGCGCGGCTGTAATGGCACGGCTTGCGGCGGCGCATCGAAAAGTAGAAATATATCAGTATCGGCGCGGCAGTCTGTTACTGACTGTTCTAACACGCTGATTCCATAGTCGTGGCGCAATTGTCGCGCCATCAATTCAGTGTCAATGCCGCCACTCAATGTAAATGTCTTGACATGGCGGCATACCGTGCGGGCGGCGGCGATGGCTTGGTTGTTGAGGCGCGGCGCAATGACAACAGCATTGCGTTCATTCAGCTGCACATCGCGCTGCTCGGCGATGTGAAAAAGCAGTTTTGCTGCCATTGAAGGCAAGAGTGTGCGGATGTCGGGCTGTCGCAGGCCGTATTCATGCAGCAAATTGCTGTATTCGCATGCATTCGGCAACAAAACATATGTAACATGACGTTCGGCAATATGCGCTAAAGCTTGCCGCACCAACTGTTGGCGCGCTTGCGACGGCTGTCGGCAAGTAAATGTGATATGCACTTGCAAGGCCTTTAACCCCCATCGTCGTTGTGGGTTGATAATAATGCGTGAGCGGCGTTTTAGGCTCTCGGCCAAGCGTTGCCGCCATGATGGTTCAGGGATTATTTCGAAGGCTAGAACAGCAAACATAGTTTTATTCTCCACAAGATAGATCTTGCGGTATCCCCTTTCTTGATTTTGTCGAAAAATTTCCGGCGATGCATTTCTATTCTATGCAGACAAGCTGTTTCGTTATGACTTTCATGGCAATTCAACGTTAAGTTGCATCGCCGTGCTTCTCTCAACCATCCATTGATTGATTTTTTGAACATTTGTGCTACAATATGACACAGATGCAATGGATTTCGAAACGAGGAGCGTAAAGGACAAAACGAATGACTGCTTATGAACTAATGACTAAAACAAATCATCATCTGCTCAACGGCGGCGCGTTAACTGATGTGCAAAAGGCGAATATTGTGCGCCAGTTGCTTGCCGCACGAAATACACCGGAGACGACACAGCGGTTTTATCGCGGTATGAGAAATCCGGGCAACACCGATGGTATGTATCCCCTCTTTTACATTCCGCCGTATAATGATGGAAAGAAGTATCAGACTGTGATTGCTATGTCGCCTAAAACGCATATCCTGTCGGCCAACTCATATGAACTTGAAATATTACGACTATTGCATATTTTTGCGCCACACGATGCCGATGTATGCTATATGGTTGGCGAAACATTGAAACGGCTGAAAATAACTTGCTTCGGCTATAAACATTGCGCTGTTGGCGAGTGTTTTGAGACATCGATTGTTGTATTACGGTTTTTGGTGGCTGTTGCGCCAACAGATACAAATTGGCTGAAAAAACAAGTTTCCGTATTCGATAAACATTACGCCGACAAGCGGCGGCATGGCGGTGTGTTGAAATATTATCGACTGTGCCTTTCCGAGATGTCATACTCCGACAAACCTTGACAATATAGTCCACATAGTGTAGTGTATTGTTAGGAAAAAGACATAAGGAAATTTGCAAATTTATGAAAAAATTTATTGTGACGGGAAGCATTCTGTTGTTTGCTGTGATTGTGGTCATAACGTTTATATATTTCATACCCCAAATTAATCAAGGTGGCAATGATTCTCATGCGCCACCGCCGCAGGAGAGTATAACGCAAGCGCCGCCGCAGAAGGACACTGAGGAATGTCCCGACGCTGAGGCTGAAGAATTACGTGCACGGAGAACAGCTCTTTTAGAAGAGGCTGACTTTATGCTCCGTGGCTATTTTTATCAAGAGGCTATTGAGCTATTAAATGCGGATGAGACGTTAATCAACGATGAGACGCGGGATCTGGAGGCGCGAATTCTTGAAGCAAAGGATAGCTTGGTGCTGTTTGAAGGACAAGTCAAGCATATCTTTTTCCACAGCTTGATTCTTTACCCTGAATTGCTATTTCCGGATTTATCTAACCCAACGGGCGGGTATAGAGAGAGTTTTATATATCAAACTGAATTTATCAAAATGCTGCCCCAGCTGCTTGAACATGGCTGGGTGCTATACAACATTAATGATGTCTTTAGGGTCGGTGAAGACGGTCATATGGAGCGACGTGAAATTTGGCTGCCGCCGGGCCGGCGACCGCTGATACTGTCGATAGACGACCCGACATATCATTACAGCCGCGGCTTTGCTAACCGTTTGCTTGTCGACGAAGACGGCATACTAAAAACCGAAGTGATTACGCCGGATGGGGAGACTATTCTGACCAATGACGGCGACATTCAATTGATTTTGAATGACTTTATACGAGAGCACCCTGAATTTTCCTGGCGCGGGCACAGGGGTATTATTGCCGCCACGGGCTTTATGGGCATCTTTGGCTATGACTTACAAACCGAAGAATCGCGTGCCGAGGCAATTAAAGTAGCTGAATACTTAAAAGAAACCGGCTGGCTCTTTGCCAACCATAGCTTTACCCATAGCCGACGACCCGGTTGGTGGGCGCCAGACGCCAGTGTGGCAAACATTCGGAGTGACGTTGAGCGTTGGCGCAAAAAAATTGAACCCATCATTGGTGAAACGAATATTCTAATCGCGCCATTTGGTTTTGTGTTGCCACCCCATGCCATGGAAGTTATTCTCGACAATGGCTTTAATATCTATTGTAATGTAGATTTCAATCAGCCCGCGTTTGTACGCCAAAGATATGTTTTGCAAGGGCGTATTGAAATTGGCGGCTTTTCCATGCGGTCGCAGCGTTGGGCAGCGTATATCACTGAGCATTTCTTTGACGTAGAGAGTGTGCTGGATGCAAGGATTGCGCGATGATTTTGGCATGCTTAAGAAGAAACCCCATAAGATAGGGCTTGGATACGCCTCTCTTATGGGGTTCATATGCCAATAACGGCTATTTTATGTTTTGCAAAAAAACGGAAACTTATGTGGCAGATTTCTTATTTATCAATCATCCTTTTGCCAAGGCGCCGTAATCATTCTCAATCCTTGCTTAACAGATACGCCACAGGTGATACGCCAAAAATCTTTGCAAATTTCGACTCACAATGTATTCCCGAAACGTTATGCCTTCAACTTCATGAAATTTTTTGGTTGCATAAAAATATGAATATCCCAGACGCTCGGCAAACTCAGACAGCGAGGGGATATTTTCTATATCTTTGTCAATCCAATGCTTCATCATTTGAATCATATCATTCCATGAGCACAAAGAAATCACCTCCCAAAATGATTGTAATCGATGTACTTCATATTTTCTTGACATTTGTTGCAATATAAATAAAAGTATCACATACCATCGGACTTGTTGTCAAGGATTTTCTATGTATGGAGGGGGCGTGCGCCTCTATGTGTTCCGGTTTTACATTTCTCATTCGCTACCCCACGATATATAAAACAAGCCCGTAGACCACCGATACCGCAATACCGTAGACCAGCACCGGACCGGCGACAATAAACATTCGCGCACTCATGCCCATGACCAATCCTTCACTTTTAAACTCCATGGCGGGTGCGACAATGGCATTGGAAAAACCCGTAATCGGCACCAGCGTGCCTGCTCCGGCATGCTTTGCGAGTTTGTCATATAACCCCAGCGCGGTAAAAATGGCAGCAAGTAAAATCAGCGCCATCGGCATGGCCATTTTCACATGTTCCTCATTGACTCCCAGCTCAGTAAATGCGAGCTTGGCCCCCTGCCCCACTGCGCAAATCGCGCCACCAACGAGAAAGGCCAACACTGTATTCTTGACAACCGGGCTCTTGGGATCTTTTTCTTTAAGATATTCTTTATATTGTTTGTTTGTCATTTTCATGGGCATAGTATGCTCTTGTATGCGCATAGATATTCATGGGCAAACTGCCTATGAGGTATTATCATGGAAAAATTACGCGAGCTGTCAGAATTTTCTGTTGAATTATCATCTTTTGAGCAACTCCCGCGCAGCAAACCGCATGTCGGGCGCTATCACATTTCGGTGGTTTCGGCAAAAATTAACGAAAAAGAGAGCAAATCAGAGCAAACAAAAGCATAAGAGTATTATTTTTATTAGATTAAATGCATTGGTCAGAGAATGTCAAATTTTACATTTGCCAATTACGCGGCAAGCGCGTATAATACAAGAAAGGTCAAAGATAGTCAATGTCAAACATCGGGAGATATTGTTTATGCGAATCAGCAACGAAATTGCTCGTTTTATTTACGATATGCTGCATGAGGCAGATGGCGTTGCCGAGTTGCAACGCGGCGCGCTGGCAGATAGGTTTAACTGCGCGCCCAGCCAAATCAATTATGTCATTGCCACACGATTTTCGCCCGAGCGCGGGTATATCATTGAAAGTCGGCGGGGCGGCGGCGGGTATATCCGTATCACACGTGTGCGTGGCGATGGGCAAAATTTGCTTATGCACGCCGTCAGTGCCATAGGGCAATTGATTGACGCACGAAGCACCGCCACTATAATCGACAATCTGCGCCATACCGATGCGCTGGATGAACGACAATCCGCGCTACTGGCCGCCGCGACTTCAGATAACGCATTGCGCCCTGTACCGCAGCCATTGCGTGACACGGTGCGCGCCAATATTTTTAAGCACACGATGCTTTCTATCTTAGAAAGGAGATAATCATTATGTTATGTGATCGCTGCCATGCGCATCCCGCGTACATCAACATGCAAGTCACTGTCAATGGACTTGCGCGTCAACAACACATCTGTGTGCATTGCGCGCAAGCCATACAGGGCGCGTCGGAACTGCCAAGTATTCTATCTTGGGATATTCGACGCTCCGCTTTACGCTGCGATGTATGCGGCATGAGCCAACAAGAATTGACAAATTCGGCACGTGTTGGCTGTGCCAAGTGCTATGACGTTTTTGCCAACATTCTGACACCATACATCCGACAAATTCACGGCCAGGCCGAATATGTCGGTGACACGCCACCTAACTATACACCGTCGCCTGCCGAACAACTACGAAAGCTGCAACGACATATGCAGTCGGCCATCGAACAACAGAACTTTGAGGAGGCGGCACGACTGCGCGATGAAATCAAGGTGTTGGAGGTGCAACATGAGCCAAACTAATGTAGTGTCCAGCCGTGTGCGGTTGGCGCGAAATCAAGTTGACCTCCCCTTCCCTGCCCGTATGGACGATATACAAAAACAACAAGTCTGGCAAACCGTGTGCCGTGCCTTGCCCGACACATATGACAAAATGTCTATCAACCAAAACGACTTGACAGGGCCGGCCATGCTTGCCGAACAACACTGGGTATCGCCCGAACTATTGCATGCTAAAGGCACACGCGGGGCGGCAATTGATCAGCAAAACGGCATCAGCGTTATGGTCAATGAAGAGGATCACTTACGCATTCAAGCCATTCAACCTGGCTTTTCATTGAAAGACACATTGCGCACTTGCACGGAGACAGAGCAGATGTTAGGCCAAACAATCCCTTACGCATTCAGCGATAAGTATGGCTACTTGACAGCCTGTCCAACCAACCTGGGTGCTGGTCTTCGAGTTTCTGCGATGCTACATCTTCCGGCGTTGACACAGAGTGGACATATTCGGCATATTATCGCCGAAGTTGATAAAATTGGACACTTAGTACGCGGTTTTTATGGTGAAGGCAGTGACGCGCTGGGCGGCTATTATCAAATTTCCAACCGCAACTCTCTAGGGCTAACACCGGAAGAAATTGTCAAACGTCTGCAAAGCACAGTGTCGGGAATTCTGGCAAAAGAAGACGCCGTTCGAAAAGCGTGGCGCAATGACAACCCAGTGACATGGGAAGATCGTGTATGGCGCGCTTATGGCATACTGAAACATGCAAAACTCATGAGTTTCGAAGAGGCACTGAGCCATCTGTCATTGCTGCGTATGGGTATGCTAGAGGACATTATCCCCATACTCTCTATCGAAGACATAGACAAACTCAACCAAACCATCGGCCCGCATACACTATCTCAAAAGGCGGCAAAACAACTTGGAACGCAAGAGAGGGACGCATGTCGGGCGGAGATTATACACAATGCACTATCCGTCACCAGCTAACCCGGCGTTAATTACAAAGCAATATGGCAGGGGTAGTTTTAGCGCCCCCAGCCGCCGATAAAATCAAGAAAGGAGACCCCACGAAACCTATTTCGTAGGGAATGAAGAACATGCAAGACAAACGATTTACAGACCGTGCGCAAACGGCTATGAAGCTGGCGCTGCAAGCGGCGACACAATTGGGACACGCCTATATTGGCAGCGAACATTTGCTGTTAGGGCTGACTGAAGAAAACGAGGGCATTGCAGCATCTGTATTGCATAACAATGGTGTGACTGCCGATACATTGCGTGAGCAAATTATTGAGGCTGTCGGGCAAGGTGACAGCGGCAAAGCGCCCATACAAAGCTGGACACCGCGCACTAAGCACATATTCAGCATGGCCTTGCAAGAGTCGCTCCACATGGAGCATAGCTACTGCGGCACAGAGCATTTATTGCTGGCATTGCTGTCCGACAATGAATCATTGGCCTCACGGCTGTTATTGTCCTTAGGCGTAAATATAAAGGATTTACAGCGCGATATTTACGACGCCATCGGCGTCAATCCTGCTGAGCAGAAAGCGGCTTCCGGCAAACAAAAAAACAAGAAAAGCGACACAAAAACACTCGACGAATTCGGCCGCGACTTGACACAATCTGCGCGTGATGGCGAGCTTGACCCTGTTATCGGACGTGACGATGAGATTACACGCATGATTCAAATTTTATCACGTCGCAGCAAGAACAACCCCGTGCTGATTGGTGAGCCCGGTGTCGGTAAAACAGCAGTTGTTGAGGGCTTGGCGTTGGCGATTGCCGAGGGAACCGTGCCTGAGAATCTGCGCGACAAGCAGTTGGTCACACTCGACTTAGCTGGCATGATTGCGGGAACAAAATATCGAGGTGAGTTTGAAGAACGCTTGAAAAACGCTATCGCTGAGGTTGAAAAGAGCGGCAACTTCATTTTATTCATTGATGAAATGCACACGATTATAGGCGCAGGCGCGGCTGAGGGTGCCATTGATGCCGCAAACATTATCAAGCCGGGACTGGCACGTGGCACGATTCAAATGATTGGAGCGACAACGCTGAACGAATACCGCAAGCATATCGAAAAAGATGCCGCGCTGGAACGTCGCTTCCAGCCCATACAAGTCGGTGAGCCGTCACAAGACGAGGCTATTTCCATCTTATCGGGACTGCGTGATCGTTACGAAGCACATCATAAAGTCACCATTTCTGACGATGCCATCAGCGCAGCGGTTCGTATGTCGGCACAGTATATTGGCGACCGTCGCTTGCCTGATAAAGCCATTGACGTCATCGACGAGGCTTGCTCGCGCTTACGCATGAGCCAGCTAACTGCGCCTCCGGACTTACGGGCGTTGGAAGACAAAATTGAGCAGTTGGCCAAAGAGAAAGATGCTGCCATCCATGCGCAGGAATTCGAACGCGCCGCACAGTTGCGCGACGCTGAAAAAGAAACACGTGAAAAATTAGAACAACAGCGCGAAGACTGGCAAAAGAGCCAATCGGCGCACGGTGGCATAGTCGGCGAAGATGAGGTCGCCGCCGTCGTCAGCAATTGGACAGGCATCCCTGTGGACAAACTGACCGAGGGCGAGGCTGAGCGCTTGCTTGACATGGAGCATATCTTGCATGAGCGTATTGTTGGACAAGATGACGCTGTCAATGCCATCGCACGGGCCATTCGCCGTGGGCGTGTTGGCCTAAAAGATCCAAAGCGTCCGACCGGCTCATTCATCTTCCTCGGCCCGACCGGCGTGGGTAAGACAGAACTCTGTCGTGCCCTGGCGGAAGCCGTGTTCGGCGACGAAAGCGCCTTGTTGCGCGTCGATATGTCAGAGTTTATGGAAAAGCATACTGTCAGCAAACTCATCGGCTCGCCGCCGGGCTATGTCGGTTTTGACGACGGCGGTCAATTGACCGAAAAGGTGCGCCGAAAACCGTATTCCGTCGTACTGTTTGATG
>WRAI01000039.1 GCA_009780275.1 Oscillospiraceae bacterium
TGCTTGATTGCCTCATCTACATCGGCACGAATTGCGGTGCGATATGTCGGTTGCCCCTTATGTTCGGTATTCCACTCACTATAATGTTTGGACTTACCCGGTTCGGCGTTATCTATGATGGATAGCCCATAGGCTCGGC
This sequence comes from Oscillospiraceae bacterium, assembly GCA_009780275.1. Classification (NCBI taxonomy): domain Bacteria; kingdom Bacillati; phylum Bacillota; class Clostridia; order Eubacteriales; family Oscillospiraceae; species Oscillospiraceae bacterium. The sequence continues at coordinate 140 of WRAI01000039.1, forward strand.
ATAATTTATCCGATTCCTGTTGCATATCTCGATAATCTTGGGCTGAGCGATAATACCGTAGCCCATCGGCAAACGATACAGTATTCACAACGAAGTGATTGTGCAAACATCCGCTGTCAAGGTGCGTTGTTACCAACACCTCAAATTTGTTGCCCCATAATGTCTCTGCCAACTTAACGCCAATCTCATGGGCGATTTCGGGCGTAGCTTCATCAGGTGCGAATGACTGTATGCCGTGATAGGCTGCGACACCCTCGTCCTTGCCGAATTTACGTTTGGTGGCAAGCATGGCATCCCGTGCGGTGCTAGGGCGACAATTGACACCCGAAATATAATACTGCATATGCTCGGTCTCATTGCTCATCACTTTGGTCTTGCGGCTCTGCATGGCATAGCCGATAATATCACCGAGGTCGCTTTTCTCTGTCGCCTCTCCGGCATAGACAGGATTTGATGTTTTATCAGGGTTTTCCACATAAATGACGAGCTTGCCTAGCCACCCCTTAACTGCCCATATCGAGGTATACGCCATCAGCGGCTCATGTCACGCGGCAACATGACGGCGTTAGTAATGTCAATGATGGCACAATCTAGTTCGGCAACTACTTTGATATATCGCTCTATATCTATGCTACCCTGCAATTTCGCCTGCTGCACAATTTGGTCTAATTTGCTGCCTATGCCATTCAGCACTCTCATCATTGAAAAGTAATCCGGCGGCGGCATATCAGTGGGAATAAGGCTCTTAATAAGATGGCGCAGATATGCGTTTTGCGACATTCCGCTTTTCTTGATTTTTCTTGTCAGTCGCTTATGCTCGTCATGTTCTAAACGGAAAATAACTTGTTTTTTTCCATTCGTCATTTTGAGATTCCTCCATTCTGCAAGGGGTTTTAGGGGACGGCATACGTCCCCTAAGAAGGTGAAATGTTATCATTTCACGTTGCTTGCTGGTAATCAATCGCGCTAAAAGTTCGACTGTTCTTTAACATTCGTCGGTATCGAAAATTCCACATGATTTGTCTTGTGTCACAAGGAAGTTTACTTGCTCGTTGCGGGTAGCATCCATTTCGTTGATGCCATCGCGCCAGCCCTGCGCTACAATATCCCGTGCATCATGCGGGCTTTCCGCGTCTACTGACACATGGAACATTCGTGTAATTTTTACGATATACCGTTTCAATTTGGTATACGGCTTCATCTCATAATAACCTCATTTCTTCTTGTTTTTATTTGTTTCAATCGCTCACAGAGATACTCGTTGTAATCCGCGCCCGATGGCGGGCAACGTGACGTTACATCCACGGACGTCTGTGGACACAAGACGGAGAGTAACTCTTGAATTGCAGCCGCCGCCATGCGCCCGGTCTCGTCGTTGTCGAAACGGCATATGACGGTATGGGTATTTGGAGTGCGTTCAAAGTGCCGTTCCAATGCGGCGGGCAGCTTTTGCATTGCCTTAGATACGCCGGACAAAGACAGCAAATCGTCCTGCCACGGGTCGCGTCGGTGCAGTTTCATGAGCGTGGCATAGGATAGCAAGTCAATCGGGCTTTCAAATAGCTGTATTGTGCCGCTTGGCGTTGCGGCGGGCACACCGAAGCTATACCGCTTCTTGCTCCCACTAGCCTCGCCCATGAAATTCTCTCCTCTTGAAGCGGCATAGCGAATAACACCATTGCCGTCCTTGCCGACAAACACGGCATTGCCGTAGGGGTCACTCTCGTAAAGCAACCCCAAGTCGTGGCAATGCTTGATGATAGCCGGGTCAATCCCGCGTTTCATCAGGTACGCCGCCATGCGATGGGTGGTTTTGCTCTTGCGTGGCAGAATAAACTCTTTCGGCGATGTGTTGCACGGAGGCGACGGTCGCCCTGCGGGCGCAGGACGGGGGTAGTACAAACGCTGACCCAAAATCTGCTCGACGGCACATGACAGTGACATTTTGCGTACTTCAATGAGATAATCCAGCGCACTCACGCGCCCAAATCCTTGTGTCCACCAGTACCACTTGCCGTTGGATATTTTCAGACTGTCATGTGTCTTAGTGGTGTAAGTGTTGCTGCTCAACTGTACCAATTCGTCCGGCTCATAATGTTGGAGATAGGTCAATAAATCCATCTCCCGTGCTTTGGCAAGAGTTTTTTTGTCTGCCCAGCGGCGGCGACTCATTTTACTGTTCATAAAATTCACCGCGCTCCTGCAAACGCTCTATTGCCTGCCGTCCTCGCGTTTCGCTCCTCTGCTTCTTCAAGGTCACGCTCGTCCGGCTCACAGTCCGCCACCACAGGGTCGCGCTCGTCCAACTTCAACTCACCTGTAAGATATTCATATCGTGCTTTGGCTTCGTTAAGCATCTCCTCGTACTGGAAGGGGCGCGTCACTTCTTCTTCCGCTGTTTCAAGCTGCTGCTTGGTATGCGTGAGGTGTTGATCGGCATCTTGCACCATCTTTTCAAGCCCGTCGATTTTGTTGTCTATGCGCGTGATGTTGCCATAAATGTCTTGCCCCAACTCAATTGAGTGTGTCGCCGTGCCGAAAAGCGTGAGATAATACTTGTTTTCAAAGGTGTTGAAGGACAGCCCCATATAAAATCCTCGATATTCTCCCAGCGTAATGGCAGCCTGTAAACTTTTCACCGATTTACACATAGCCAAAATCGCGCTGCCTGCCTCCTTTTTATCGGTGTACAATTCCTTACCTATTTGCATCGTTGGAAAGTCGTTTGTTTTAGGTTGCTTGTCGCGTGTAATAATATCGGCTTTGTACCCTGCGATTTTCTCTTGCAATGCGCTGATAGTACGCGGGTAATCGGTATTGATTTTACGCTCCAACTCCCACTTCGCACTTTTGTCGCTGGCTTGCAGCATCGAGAGTTTTTGCACATCCAACGCAAGTTGGGCGTGTTCGATAAAGAGCGGGTCACCTGTCGCCAACGCTTTGATTTCGGCATAACTCAGTACAATACCGTCAATGTCAGCAGCAATACGCACAGGCGTTTTAGAGGTCATCACTTGCGAAATAAACTTTTGCTTCGCCTCAATCAATTGATACATATAGGCATCAAAAGTTCTCTCAGTCACATAACGAAACACATCAATCTCATCGTTCATGTTATCTCGGCGCACACCACGCCCCAGCCGCTGTTCAAGGTCACTCGGACGCCACGGACAATCGAGGTCATGGATTGCCACAAGTCGGTCTTGCACGTTCGTACCTTCACCTAGTTTCTTGGTACTGCCCATTAAGACACGCACCTCGCCGCTCCGCACTTTAGCAAACAGTTTCTCTTTCTGTACATCAGTTTTGGCGTCGTGAATAAAGGCGATTTCCTCTTCGGGAACGCCTTTTGCCATCAGCTTTTGCTTGATGTCGTCATAGACATTAAACTCGCCGTCATTCTTTGAGGTAGACAGGTCACAGAAGACAATTTGCGTTAAGCGTTCTGCTTTGTTCTTCTCCCAAATGTCGTAGACATTTTCGACGCACACCGCCGATTTGCTGTTCGGGTTATCGGGTAAGAGTGGATTCATCAGCCGTTGGTCGAGTGCGAGCTTACGCCCGTCGTTCGTGACTTTGAGCATATTGTCAAATTTGGGGTCTACCCCTTGCCGGATTGCTTGCGCGCGCTCGGCAAGGCCCTGCACCATCTCTACCTGCAATTCGCTTGGCTGTACCACGATATTGTGATACCTTGCCTTTGGCACGGGGAGATTGAGCATATCAGCCGTCTGAATATCGGCAACTAACCGATACAGCGACATGAGTTCAGGCAGATTGTAGAAATTCGCAAATTTTGTTTTAGGTCGAACGCCTACCCCTTCGGGCGCTAACTCCAGCACATTCACCGTTTCGCCAAACGTACTCGCCCATGCGTCAAAATGTGTCAGCCCGCGTTTTACAAGCTCCTCATATTGGAGATACCGTTGCATGGTGTACATCTCCACCATACTGTTTGAAACAGGCGTACCTGTCGCAAAGACAGCGCCGCGTCCGGGCTTGCGCTCGTTGAGGTATTGGCACTTCATGAACAAATCCGACGACTTCTGCGCCTCAGCTTGCGATATGCCGCTGATATTACGCATCTTGGTAGCAAAAAAGAGATTTTTATAATGATGTGCCTCGTCTATAAAGAGCTGGTCTACACCCAAATCTTCAAACTCAATGACATTATCTTTTCTGCCTCGTTCATGGAGCTTGGCAAGCCTTGCTTCTAACCGTCGCTTGATTTTCTCCTTCTGCTTGACGGTGAATTTGTCTGCGTTCTCTTTCTGCGCCCTTTCAATCGCCTCAGTTATATCGTCAATCTGTTGTTTAATCATGCGCCATTGACGGTCTAAACTCATAGGAATTTTTTCAAACTGACTATGGCCAATGATGACGGCATCATAATCGCCTGTGGCAATCCGCGCACAAAACCGCTTGCGGTTCTTTTTCTCAAAATCCTTTTTCGTTGTAACGAGGATATTGGCGGCGGGATAGAGCTTCATAAATGCCCTGCTCCATTGCCCAACGAGATGATTTGGCACGACCATCATGTTCTTGTTTGCCAAACCCACACGCCGCGATTCCATCGCGGCGGCAATCATGGCATAGGTCTTGCCCGCCCCGACGCAATGCGCCAGCAGCATATTTCCGCTATACAAATTCCGCGCAACGGAATCCACTTGTTGTTTATCCAGCTTTATTTCGGGGTTCATGCCGGGGAAAGTCAAATTCTCTCCGTTGTACTCGCGCAGTCTGATGGCATTGAAACGGTCATTGTAGATGCGGCACAGCCGCTCACGCCGCTCTTCGTCCTTCCATATCCAATCGCTGAAATGTTGGGCAATAAGGTCTTGCTTGGCAAGTGCCGCCGCTGTTTCGACCTTATTCAGCTCTTCCTTGCCGTCCCTGTCAGGTGGATGGAAAACACGCACATCACGGAGGTTGAGCAAATTCTCAATCAGTTTGTAGGCATTGACCTCTTTCGTGCCGTAAATAGAGATTGCTTGAACATTGTTGCGGTCAACGCTTTTTTCGCTGATAGACCATTCGCCCGTCAATTCACAGTAGCGCACCTTGATTTTCTGCCGCCCGATGTCCGATGTTTTGAGTAACTCGTATATAAATTGTTCCACAACATCGGGCGGCAGCCATGTCGCACCCAACCGCACCGAAATATCGGTGGCGGGTAGGTCTTTGGGCTGCACCGCCTCCAACGCCTGCATATTAACTGCATATTGCGGCTCATTCTCAACAAATCTTTGCGCTTGCTTCAGTTTCTCCCGCACATCGCCGGACAGATACTCGTCGGCGGTGATATAGGTTTGGCTGACGGGTTCGAGGAACATGACGCCCTCTAACGCGGCGATGACTTCATCCTCGGTCTTGCCGCAAAGTCCCGCCATATAAGGCAGGTCAACTGTTGCCCTCTCCGACAGCGACACCATCAACGCCTCATTTGCCGTGTCTACACGGGTAATCTCAACATAGGGTCGGATGGTGCGCTTACTGAACATATCAGCCTTACGCTCGAATCTGTCATTTTTGTCCAACACTTCGAGCGAGCATAGCAGCGCGTAAGAATCGTCTTGGCTAAACGCCATGCTGTTACCGCGTGAGTGCAGTAATCCATACTTTGCTGTGAAGCTATCATAAAGCGTGTTAAGCTGCGCTTGCTCGGCTACGATGTCCTCATCGGGATGGCCGTCTGACTGCAATCTGATAAGGCGGCGCACACAATCGCGCAGTTCCACCATGCCCTTGATACGGCTATCCATCGTGGCGGGTACTTCCGCCCGCTCCATACGGCTGTCTATGCGGTAATAAATAGCGTCATCCACCACCGTAAAGCAATAATTGCGGACATTCGGGTCGGCGGGAATGCTGCTCTCGTCACGCGCTAGGTCGTCTTCATCGCGCTCATGGTCTGGTATTTCTCCCTTGATGTGCATTACTGCTTCATCGAGCAGCTCGGCAAGGCCGCTATTTGGATGCGGGTGACAAGCTGTTTCGTTCACCCCGCCGTACATCGACCTATCATAGCGCATTTCGCCCAACATCATGTGCGGGTTGTCGGCAAAGTAGCTGTTGACGGCGATACCGTCCGCAGTTTTGCCGAGGTCAACCCAATCGGGGCGGAGTTCTGTCTGCTCAATATCTATCATGCGGTCGCGCTTTTGTAGGAAGATGATGTCTGTGGTGACTTCTGTTCCCGCGTTGGCGAGAAAGGCGTTGCTCGGCAAACGAATTGCGCCCACAAGCTCGGCGCGTTGCGCGAGGTATTTGCGAAAAGTGGGGTTTGTCTTGTCGAGTGTTCCTTTGGAGGTCACGAACGCCACAACGCCGCCGGGACGCACTTTGTCGAGCGTCTTGGCGAAGAAGTAATCATGGATATTGAGTTTTAGTTTGTCGTAACGGCGGTCTGTGAGTTTGTAGTCACCAAATGGCACATTACCGATGGCAACATCGTAGAAATTATCGGGTATAGCAGTTTTCTCAAACCCCTGTATTTCAATGTTGGCGTCGGGGTAGAGGTGTTGGGCGATGCGTCCTGTGACGCTGTCCAACTCCACGCCGGAGAGTTTACTGCCGCTCATACTGTCGGGCAACAACCCGAAGAAGTTACCGACGCCGCAGGACGGCTCAAGGATATGGCCATGAGAAAACCCCATGTTTTCAAGGGCTTTGTACATAGCCTTGATAACAATGGGGCTGGTATAGTGGGCGTTGGGCGTGGACGCTCTTGCGCTGTCCCAATCTCCGGGCGAGAGCGCGGCGTTGAGTTCAAGATATTCGTTCGCCCATGATGAATTGTCCGGGTCGAACGCCTGCGGCAACCCGCCCCAGCCGACATAGCGAGAAAGGATTTCTTTCTCCTCATCCGTAGCATCGCGCCGTTCAAAGGCAAGGTCATTGAGTAACTTGATGGCGTTCATGTTGGCACGAAACTTCGCCTTTGCCCCACCATGTCCGAGGTTGTCGTCGGTGATGCGGAAGTTAGCAACAGAGTGTTTGAGAGCGTTGGCAGGCTCAGACTGCCCGATAGATGTTGGCGCAGCACTTTGGGCAACATCGTCAGCCGAGGGCGCAAGGGTTGCGACCTCTTCGGATGGTGGTGTCGGCTCTTCGATGCTTTCAGCCGCAACAACCCGCATGAGATGGTCGTTTTTGGGGTCTGCGGCAACAACATGGTCAAATGCTTCACGAAGCTCATCACGAGGAATCAGCGGGAAATCCGGGTCTAAGAGTTGAACACCACTATCATTAAACGATATTATCTCATGTTCCGCGCCGTTGAAATGCACCGTATCGCCCACTTGATACATGAGCTGGCGGGGATGGAGTGCGTTTAATTCGTTCGAAAAGTTATAGCCATTATTTCGCTCGAAAATGCCTGACGCCCAACCGCCGACTGAGTTGAGTGCAGCGGCAAGACCCTCCGTCATAATCGGGCTTTTAAGTGCTTCCTCAATCTGTGGAATGGTAGCAAAGTTGTTAAGGTCAACATTTGTTTTCGATGCGGATTTTTCTACGGCATACGGCGACAGCCCCTCGATGAAGTCTGCCAGCCGTTGGGGTAAGGTGTTGCGCTTCTCGGCAGGCTCGACCTTTGCCATCGCGTCGATGAAGTCCTCTTTGGCTTTGCGGGCGGCCTTTTCTGCCTGCTCTTCGAGGTATTGCGGGTATAGCTCGGCTTTGTCACGCTCGGTCAGAAAAAGGTCTGCGGCGAGCAGTTCATCTATGCGTTTAACAAGATTGCTATAACTCACCGTTGCCGTGGCATAATTTTCATCAAGATTTTTGCTGCGGCTGCATTTTAGCCCCTTGCCGCTGTATTTAATATCAATACCATCAACTTTTGCGCCGAAAGAGCGGCCGCTTTCTTTTAGAAATGCCTCTTTTTCCTTCGCTGTGCGTTCTTCTTTGAAGAACTCGTAGATATAAAAACCAGTATTGCCGCCTTGTGCATAGCGAATTACTTTGTCTATTTCATCCTGTGTGATAAAACTAGGCTGCAGCGTTATGGCTATTGGCTCGGCGGTATAGACGAGAGGGGTACGCAGCAGCCCGGTTATGCGCTCCAGTACCTCTTTCGGTTGGTGATGATGCCAGCGAAGAATACTGCGGTCTGCTTCGTAGGCAGAGGCAAAGGCGTGGAGTTTATCGGCAATATTTTCAAGCTCATGTTGCTCTTTCAATAGTCCGATGACATCCTCTACCTCTTTTGCCTCGCTCGGCAGCAGGCTATTTTGCTCCTTGTCCGCCCGCTCATGGTTCAAGAAATACAGCTTTGAGGCAACCACCGATAACTCGACATCGTCTGCTTTATCTAAATCTTCCTGTGAGGCAAATTGCCCTTGCTTCAATAACCTGTCAACAAAGCCTGCCGCCGCAAACCACGAAATGTGCCGTGCGTTTTCATTATGCAACGCCGTATCGCCTGCGGCGATACGGATGCCATTCTCATCAAACCAAACTGAAACACGCTCATTATCGAAAAGAAAGCCTTTGCCGCCGATGCCGTATTCATTTCTGAGGAAATAACTTTTTTCTGATAACCCATAATCTTTTTTGAAGTGTGCGATAATATTAAGGATGCTGTTGTGCCTATTACTGCCGCTGGTGAGTATTGCATCCACCATTTCATCGGTAATAGAAAAAGCGGGGGATGGTTCACCCTCTGCTTCTCCAAGAAAATTCAGTTGTTGCTCTGCCGATGGTAATGGTTTTATCCGTAGATTAAGCTCTCCACCATCTCCTCCGCTCGATGACGGATATTGTTCATCCTCTGCACCCATGCTATTTGGTCGGCTGCTTTCAGCTCCTCCGTCACGCCCTCGGCTACTGCCATCCGTTTGACGGTCTGTTCCACTTGTGCCGTCGCCGTTTCGTCGATGTGAGCCAGATGCTCGTTCAGCGTCAAGGACATTTTCATGTTCGTGTACAGTATCGGGCGGTGTTCTTTTAGAAATTGGAGGCGTTGCCGTCCGTATTTGCCAAGGATTCTCGGCGTTTCGGGCGGCAGCGTCAGGTTCGGGACGAGGTAATCGCCCTCTTGCCGATAGGTCAGTTGATTCATGTGTATTGCTCCTTTCGCTGTATTTACTTTTAGTATCGCTGATAATTTGCTCATTTGCAAATGTGCGATTGCGGCGTGTCGCTGCTGACATTGCCGAATAACGTTGATGGACTTCTGTATCATTCTGCCCGCCATTTAATGCATCCATTTCCATACCTTTGGCAAATGCAAGAACCGTTTTAGATATTTCGCTCAAACATTGCTCTGCAATGGCACGGGTCGAAACACCCAGCACGGCAGTCGTTTGCGGGGTGTTGAAGTCTGCCGCATACTGAAAATCCTCATCGGTGTAATATTGCCTCGCGTCAATCCCGCAACGGGTCAAGAGCATATACGCGACACTGTTTTCTACGGCGATGTGGTAACGGGCTTTGACACTTTGGTCGTCCAATACTTCAAGGGCACTGCCCTCGCGAACAAGTGATAGCTCATGTAGGTAGTCTGTGATGTTGTCCTCAACCATGTTTCTCGCCACTGACATGAGTGCGGTGGCGAGATTGCTACTGTTCATCAATTCGCCGAAATTGTTTTGAAGTGACTCGATGACCTCGCCCTCGAAACGTTCGTCCATCTGCCAAAGCGGGACAGGGCGGGAGTTTGCGCTTCCGTGGGTGTCGGCAATGTCAAAATAGTGTTTTAACCGTTGATTGCCCTCATCAAAGACGGCGATGCCTTTCGACCCGCGATTCACCCACCGTCCGAAACGGCGATTCCAACGCTCGATTTCCAACACCGCTGTGGCGTCGGGGCGTTGGGCATAGACGAGGACTTGCTCATCAAATGTTAGTTTATAGTTACGACAGGCGGTACGCAAAAACGCCTGCCATGCGCTTGGCTTATCGGTTACATCATGCAAGGTCGCTTGATACAACTGCGTAATGTGTTGGTATTTGCTGCTCAATACTTATCCTCCTCTGCCATTGCCGCGATTGGGTGCGCTGATACTATCCCGGCGATTATCTGCGCGCTTGCATAAGTCGGCTTTTGCGGCATCAAGGGTGTCAAAATAGTTGCCCCAATCATAGTTGCCCTTGCTGCTCTTATGACCTTTCCATCAAGATATTCACTAAAAAGCGGGTTTGATTTATGATTGCACACAAGATAGAAATTCCCATCTTCGGCTGCCATGTTTTCGCCTAATAAAATCTCTACGCTGTTCATCCACATGGCGTTGGTGACTTCGTAACCCGTATCGCCAATCATCCGCTTTTCGCTCATATCGACATCTCCGAAAGTTCCTCTAACAACCACTTGGATTGTTCCGGCAAGAGGTTATCAAAATTTCCATCGTTGGTCGTGGCGCAGATGATGAAAATTCCCGCAATTACATCAATTGCCTCGCCATAATCGTCAAAAATGACGCGATTGACCGGAGCAATGTCTTGAATATCATCGTTACAAATAATCACAATGCTCTCGTCCTGTTCGTAAGGGAATAGCACCAGCGGCGAGCCGCCGATGGTGCGGAATATTTCGTGATAGACGTTTGTGACGTCTTTTTCATAGGCTGCTTTGTTTGGTTCTACAATGATAATTCTCATATCGTTTTTCTCCTTAATCCAGTACAATAAATTTGTTCGCCGCTCTGCCGCCGTCCTCGTGGTATTGCGGTATGATGTCGATATAGCCTTCGCGTTGTAAATGTCTAAAATTGCGGCGCACCGTGGTTTGGCTGATGCCTAACGTCTCCGATACGCGCCGTTGTGAAAGTGTAATGCTATTGTTTTTGCGGAAAACGGGCAAATAGCTACAAGTGCCGACAACGTTATTCGGCAATGCCAGCGAGAGTCCGTTTCCTGCGCGCGACACGCTGCCTCGCGCATCCAATGTGTCCAGCAATAAGAGATAGAGCAGCTTGCCGGAAATGGTGCTTTTCAAGCTGCCTGCTAAACGATAATTTTTGTTCATGTGTTACTCCTTTTGTTTCAAAAATGGCATAAAAAAAGACTTCGTAAGAAGTCGTCATGTGTTATCTGCGCCCATCGTGACCGCCACGGTCGTTGTTTGGCGGTGGCATGGTTCGGCTCTTTTGCAGCAATTCAAGAGCCTGTATGATGGTTGCCGTTATTTTTTCGGGTGAAGTGTCGGGCTTGAAAAAACGGGCGATGGTATCACGCGGGATTTTGATTTTCTCGGCTTGGTTGGGCTTTTCTTCTTCCATGATGGAGCAAACAACGCCTTTATTAAGCTGGCTCTTATCTCGGAATTGCAACATTTTCCGTGTTTGTGCGTGAGATGGGGTGCTGGCCGTTGTTCTGATGGCATCAAGAACCCAATGTTGTGCTTCTTCCGGCAAGTCGGCAAGGTCTACGGCGGGTCGCATGGCAATTTGAAATGCGTCCTTTGTTCGTAATGCCCAATCATCGACCATCTGCAATAGTTCGGGGATTAACTTGGCAAGACTAATATAACGATAGATTTGATTTTTACTTTCACCGACTTGCTCTGCCATTTTTGCAACTGAGGTTTTTTCTGAAAAATTATTCCCCACTGGGGAATAATTTTCTTTACATGGTCTACCAGCTTGCCGCTTCATCGCGTCACGCCTCATTTTATAGGCCCTTGATTTTTCGCTCGGCAGAATCATCTCACGTTGTAAATTACTATCTACCATGATGATAGTCGCTTCGTCATCCGTGTAATTGCGAACAATACATGGTATCGTAACAAGCCCGTTTATCTCACAACCCTCTTTACGGCGGTGTCCGGCAATCATTTGGTATCGGCCATCTCCCGCAGGGCGCACAATTGCAGGAACGAGAACACCATATTGTGCAA
>WRAI01000040.1 GCA_009780275.1 Oscillospiraceae bacterium
TGCATTTTGTGTTCTTGATCGCTCATTTTCAGAAAAACTAACCTCAGCATACGCATATGGCTGTGATGTAATGGGGTCTGAGTGCGCAATAACTGGTGTCAGCCCAAACAGCATGATGAGGGCCAGTATCAATGCGATAGGCTTGCGGAATTGCATTCCTTTTGTATCCATTGTGAGTCTCCTTTGCCCTTATTAGGCGCGTTGTTGGGACAGCAGCGTTCGACTGCAGTAGTACTGATTTTATGCCAACTGCCAACACGCCACACAACAAACACCTCTTGGTTTTACTCAATTGATGTTTGGTATTTTATCATTTATCTCAATAATGCGCCGTCTTCCTAAGTCTTCCAATTCCACCAATGATGCTTATCTGGAGGCAACGCCCCGTCTCCATCGGCATACGCCACCGCCAATCGATAAAAACACAAAACCGCGCGATGTTCGGTATATCCTTTGACAAGACAGTCGTTCATGTATATGTCCTCCGGGTCTTGTCCTTTGAGCGACGCAATGTCGGGATAGCCCGCGTCAATCAAGCATTGTGCCGTCTTAGGCCCGATGTATGGGATTTTTGTCAGGTCAGTTTTCATATTTTTAATTTCTCCAATAATCCAGCATCTGCATCTGCATAAATTGTACTAAATTGCTCGTAATTCACCATACCGAGATGTGATTTTGGCAGCTTTTTGACATGCTTGACCAATGTATAATCAATTGGCACTTTGACGCCATTTTTTGCCGCGCTCAACGTTGCCGCAATAATAGCCGCTTCTTCCAATGTCTTATCGTCCGGCTCTTGCCCCAATGCTTCAACAATAACGTGCGCGCCGGGCATTTTTTGTGCATGCAGCCATAAGTCTGTTTTCCGTGCCGTACGCAACGTCAATGTTTCATTTTGCGTATTGTTGCGTCCCGCAAAAATGCGCAATCCGCTTGAAGACAAAAACTGATATGGCCTGCTCTGTATTGACTGTTTTTTACCCTTTTTCGAAATTTTATCGGGATGAACTTCGTCTTTAATTTCTTGCAATTCGCGCTCATTTTCACAACGCTGAATCGCTTCATGCACCGATAGCCAATACGCCAACTCCTGCTCCCCCAGCATCAAACGCTCGTTGAGCATCGCCTCGGCCGTCTTCGCCTTTGCATAATTCTTAAAAAACTTGGCTGCATTCTGCTGCGGCGTAAGCAGCGGGTCAAGCTTGATTGTCAACTCAGGGCAATCCATCTCGTAATAATCATCGACAATCACGGCCTCCGCACCCTTTTGCACGATGTGCAAGTTGGCTTTGAGCAGCTCGCCTTGCTTACGCCAATGCTCACGGTCGATAGCCGTGTGCAACTCCTGTCGTTGTGCGGCAATTTTGCGTGTCACACGGTCAACTTTAGACTTGACAGTCTTTTGCAATGAGGCTTTCTTGCGCTGTAATGCCTGTGCGCCGTACGTTTGTGCATAGAAAGTATCCAGTAACCGGTTGAATGATTCGCATGTTTCAACCTGCCAATCGTCATACTGCCCTATCTCAGTACAGTAAAAATCCTTGATAACATCTCCTTGCCGTAACAAAACAGGCTTAAAGTTCTTCTCTTGCAAATTTTGAAAAAATTCAAAACATCCCGCCGCCAACTGGTCGGCATTTTCTGTTGCAGCAAACGCCGTGCAGTCGCCCAACGCATGGTACACAGCCTCACGCGCTGCCAATGGCGAAAACCCATAGCATTTGGCACGAATAATCTCGGCAGCCTGTCCCTCTTGTGCAAAAATCCGCCGCCAATCGAAAATCCCTAACGTCAAGATATAATACTTGTCAGGCGGCGTCGGCTCTTGATACATCATGCCTGGCAAATTAGCGCGTTCCGTCGTAATATCCGCATTGCTTTGACGCAATGCTGCAATAATTCGATTTTCTGCATCCATAAAAAACAAATTCGCTGTACGCCCAATCATCTCCAACAACAAAATACGCGTCGTCGTGTCACCCAATTCATCATAGCCCGAAAAGGTCAACTTAACAACGCGCTCACCTTTTGGCTGTTCGAAAGACAGCAATCGCGCGCCTGTCAAATGTTTGCGCAACAGCATACAAAACATCGGTGCCGTTTGCGGATTCGGCTTGCTTGCCGTTGTGAAGTGCAGTCGCGCACTCGATGGATTCGCGCATAGCAATAACTTTACATTTTCGCGCGATGTCGTGCGCATATGCAACACAATTTCGTCACGCTCGGGTTGCGTAACTTTATCGACCCGCATATTTTCAAGTCCGGGCTGCAATTCTGCGATAACGGCAGACAAGCAAATAGCATCAAGCGGCATTACAACACCTCATATGGCAAGCGCATGGCTTGGCTCACACGCACATCTAAGCCGCCAAATCGTTGCGATATAATGTCTTGCAGTTTGTTGCAGGCAATAGCTTCGGTTTCATAATGCCCCGCGTCAATCAAGTTAATCCCAGACTCCAATGCCTCCAACCATAAATGATATTTGATGTCACCCGTTACAAAGGTATCACACCCTTTGGCAACGACAATTGAGTAACAATCGGCGGAGTTTCCGCTTCCTACAGCAACCTTGCACACAGGCTTTCCGCCATCACAAAAGCGCAATGCATTGCACCCCAATGTATCAGAAATTTTCCCGGCATATTCGCGCACTGTCAAGCTGCCGTCAACATGTCCTACACGACCCAACTGTGTGGCAGCATCAAGAATGCTCACACAGTGCAACCCGCACAATTCAGCCAATATATCATTGATGCCACCCTGTGCCGCATCAAGATTGGTGTGCATTGAAATACAAGCAATTTTATTTTCCAACAACGCCAGCATGCGACGCTCATCATATCCCGCTATATCCGTTACGGTCCACAAACCGCGATTGACTGGGTGGTGCGCCACAATCAATTGTGCCCCACGAGAGACCGCCTCATCAATGACTGCCATTGATGCGTCCAACGCCACAAGCACGCGCTCAACAGACGCATTACTGTGCCCCGCCAACAGCCCATTGTTGTCACCCGCCATAGCCAGTGGCAACGGCGAAAACTCTTGCAAAACCTGCAAAATATCAATTACTTTTGTCATATTCCAACCTCGAAAATCGTATACTCACGCTGCCCGTCTCGCACCATTGTCACACGTGGCAACAAACCAACACTTTCCAAGTATGCCAACAATCGCTCCGGCCGGCTCATCGGCTGCAACAATAAATGCTTCTGCAGGCTCCACGGCGATGCCGCTATAATATCAGCAATCGTTTCGCCACCCATACCGGCAATGACAACGGTATCGTAGTCGTCACCACACAACGCCGTCAAGCCATTTGATTTGACAAGGTGCAGTTGCTCATACAGGCCCACGTGCTCCGCCAAATTCCTGGCATTTCGCAGTGGATTATCGGCAATGTCGACTGCTGTAACATTTTCCGTAACACCGCGTTGCAGCAGCCACAAAGGCAAGCGCGCGTGGTCGGTTCCAACGTCGACCACGCGCGCGTTCTCTTGTATACGCTGTGCCAATGCCATCAAGCGCGGACGCAAGCTCAGCACTTACGCGTTTGCCAAATGGGCATTCAGCTTTTCCATCAGCGAGTCAAGGTCTTGACCATGCTTTTCACACGCCTGCTCTAACGTTTTGCCACGCGAACCGGGGCACCCCAGGCAATGCATACCAATCGCCAAGAAATACTGCGAAAGTGAGCTATCGATATCCAAAATATCGCCCACAATCATATCTTTTGTCACTTGTTTCATGCTTTTACTCCTCGTTTGTTTCTTCTGCGGCTTCAGCAATTTCTGCCGCAACTTCTGCAACCTCAGCTTCCTCGACAGCTTCAACAATCTCTTCAATGACCTCGGCCACTTCAACTGTTTCAATAACTTCTTCAACTGCCTCAGCAACATCCTGCGGCACATCAACCGTGCCATCCGAATCAGCAGACGCAACAACCTCATCAAGGCTGCTATCTTCGTCAATTTTCACAGGCACTGGTGGCTCTAAGGTCGCACGAATTGACAGCGAAATCTTGCGCTTTTCGTGATCAATATGTAAAATCCTCGCTTCAACTTCTTGCTCAATCGCCAACGCATCGGCCGGACTCTTCAAATGTTCATGTGCGATTTCCGAGATGTGAATCAACCCGGTAACGTGTGGCATAATCTCAGCAAACGCGCCAAATGGCGCAAAGCGAACAATTTTAACTTTGACAATATCATCAACCGTGCAAGCTTCTGTAAAATTGCGCCACGGGTCTTGCGCTGGATCTTTAACCGACAGCGAAATTTTCTTGGTTTCCTCGTTCATCTTAATGACGCGCACTTTCAGCACATCGCCTACCTTGCAGAATTCCTCAGGCGTGCGAACATGCGACCACGACATTTCACTGACATGCAATAGACCGTCAATGCCGCCGAGGTCAACAAATGCGCCATACTTGGTCAGCGACTTGACTTCGCCTTCCACTGCATCGCCGACTTTCAGCGTTTCCCAAACTTTAGCAAACGCTGCATCGCGTACGAGGTTCTTGGCAGCACGAATCGAACCGACAAAGCGGCGGCGGTCGCCGTTATACTCCAAGATGCAAAGGTTTACCTTTTGCTTCATAATTGAGCTCAACGGCGTTTCTCGCGGCACACCCGACAAACTGGCCGGCACAAACACGCGCACACCATTGACACTGACAACAACGCCGCCGGCATTTTCTTCAATGACAATGCCTTCGAGTACGACATCTTCTTTAACAGCGTCATGCACTACATCATAGTGTGCCAGCGTCTCAATTTTCTTACGGCTGCACAACACCACGCCCTCATTGTCGCTTACATGCACCACAAAGACTTCAACTTCTTGTCCTACAGTGAACAAATCTTCCGGCTTGGCATTGGGGTCGTTGCTGATTTCGCCGATGGGGATATATCCAGCGTGCTTCGTGCCCAGTTCCAATTGCACTTCAGTTGGCGTAATGCCTACAACCGTCGCCACAACGCGGTCGCCTGTACTCAGCGTCTTGAACGTTTGTTCCAGCAACGCCTCAAAGCCCTCATTCATATTTGTTCCGCTCTTCATTTCTTCAGTCATAACGGTGACTACCTCCTCGATTGACCGGTCCGGCGTCGACGCACCGGCCGTTACGCCAATCCTTTTCTTTCCCGTCGTATGCCCGCACGGCCACTGGGCCGCGTTTTCGACCCAAACCACATTGTCACACGACTGTTGCGACAGTTTGACCAATTTTTCAGTATTGGCACTCGCCCTGTCGCCGACAACAACCATGCAGTCACAACTGACCGCCAATTCGACGGTCTCACGTTGCCGCGCATCAGTCGCTCCGCATATTGTATCAAATATTTCGACGTTTGTACAGTCTTTTTTTAATGTTTTTACGCATTTTTCCCAAATTGCCCTAACAGTGGTCGCCTGCGCCATCATCGTTATCGATTGTTCTTGTGATATATTTTTCAGAAATTCCGCCAATTCCACTTCGTTTTCGGCAATAAAGTGATTGTTGCACCATCCGACAACGCCGCGCACTTCGGGGTGATTTCGGCTGCCAATTATCAACAATGTCCGCCCCGATTGCTCACATTGTGCCGCTAATTTGTGCATTTTAGCAACGCACGGACATGTCGCGTCTACTGTTTTACCTTGCCGCGCATGAATTGCTTGCCAAACATCACGTCCCAATCCGTGACTGCGAACAATCAGTGTCGCCGCCGGCGGTGCATCTTGCCAGTCATCAACATACCCGACCCCCTGCTCTGCCAAATACGTCATCACAGATTGATTGTGCACAATCGGCCCAACGGTAAAGCATTTACCCTCCCGTGCCGTCTCCAACGCCAAATCCACAGCACGCTGTACCCCAAAACAAAACCCTGCTGACTTAGCGATAATAATCTCAGGTGTCATACCCTTTTCCTCGCTTTATACCCAATTCGCGCACCTTATCCATCACACTATCCATTTCGCGGGTGTACATCTCTTGTGTAGGCTTTCCGCCACCAAAGTCAAGATAAATCGGCTCACCGTAAACCACGGTAACACGGCGAAACGGCAGCTTCCGCCGCGCTGTCATATAAATGGGAACAATCGGCACACCAACTTTATGCGCGAACATCGCCGCACCGCTCTTAGCGTCCTCATCTCCCGTCGGTGCGTCAACCCGCCGTCCTTCAGGAAAAATCAGCAACTTATGCCCTGCCCGCAGCACCTCAAGTGACTTGCGGATAGCACGTAAGTCAGCCTTACCGCGGTCAACGGGGAAAACGTGCGCCCACGTCAAAAACTTCGCCAAAATCTTATTCTGAAACAACTCTTTTTTAGCAATCGTGTAAGGAAACTCACCAATCTTAGCCCTAAACAATATGAAAAACGGGTCGGCCAGCGACGTATGGTTGGCACACAGTACAGCACCGCCTTCGGGCATATTGTCCGCACCAACATATTTGGTAAAATACAACGCCCTCCAAACAAGCCGTGCCAAAAAATGGGCAATTTTCAATCCCATCTACACGCCCCCGCTTTCCTGCAATTTTTTCCGCACAATTTGCATCAGCTTATCCAAACTCTCTGCCAACGTCATCTCAGTGGTATTCACCACAACAGCATCGTCCGCCGCTTTCAACGGTGCGATAGCGCGCTTAATGTCCTTCTCATCGCGCAACGCAATCGCCTCCAACACCGCCTCGAAAGTGACATCTGTATCTTTCAGCTGTTCATACCGTCGCCGCGCGCGTTCCTCAATGTCGGCCGTGAGAAAGATTTTAACATCGGCATTCGGCAGGACAATCGTGCCAATGTCCCGTCCGTCCATGACAACATCGCGCTCATCTGCCAGTTCCCGTTGCACTTGTAGCAAGTAATCACGCACGCAAGGCAACGCCGAAACATCTGCCGCTGCTTTCGACGCCTCAGGCGTGCGAATAAAAGCGTTAACATTCTCGCCATTGAGTGTGACGACTTGCTCACCATTGCAGTATTCAATGCCAATTTTCAACCTGGGCAACAACGCCGCAACCGCTACCTCATCTGCGGGCCTAATCCCTGCCCGCACAGCCGCAAGTCCCGCAGTGCGGTAAATCGCGCCGGTGTCGATGTATATGAACTTCAATTTGACGGCAAGTTGCCGCGCTAATGTACTTTTCCCTGCCCCGCCGGGTCCATCGATAGCGATTGATATCATGTTAAGTGGTATCCTTTTTAGTGAGATGCAGCAAATGCTTATTAGGAGCATTTCTTGCCGATAGCCATTAAATGTCCCGAAACACCTAACAATTCGGGTATGTTTTCTGTTTCTTTAATGTATTTTAACAATAGCCTTGCCCGTTGTTCATTCTCAAAATATTGCTTAGCGTTTAAGATGCTACCAATTCCCTCAACTGGTAGAACAAGTATGTCAACGAAACCAGCCTCCTCCATCTCGCATCTAATTTCGTCGTGCGTATGGAAGTAAGCGTTAGTAAAATACGATGTATCACCGGGCGAGTGTAGACCGGTTGACAGATTTTCGTCTAAAATTGCAAGGAATTGCTCATCGTCAATGAGATTCAATTGAAATCCCTCAAATACATTTACGTATCTAGATATAACTTCGCAAATAACTATGCCGTCATTTTTTAGTATTCGCTCTGCCTCGGTCAAGCATTGAATTCTGTCATTCCTTTTTTGCAAATGATATAATGGCCCCATTTCAAGCACAAGGTCAAATTGATTGTCTTGATATGGAACTTGTCTTGCATCGCCACAGATATATGATTTTAGCGTGATATTTAGCGTGTTTGATTTTTCTTTGGCTTTCTCTATATGCGATGGCATGTAATCGAGCAAGTGGGCGTTATGTCCTTTTTGAGAAAGCCAATAAGAAAACACCCCCGTTGCACCACCAATATCTGCAATCTCCATTACATCCTTAGATAAGTAGCGAGATATAATTTCTTGGCATCGAGCAAATTGAGGGGTTGCCTAACCATTCGCTCATCTTCGTTGTAGCTATTATCATAAAAATCTTTGATTTTATCGTGTTTATCAACCAAAAACAACACCTCCTAATATAAACTCGTCCGTCTACGCAAACGGCACAAATGCTGTGTAGATAACAATTCTACACCAACACTATACTACAACTAATCTCAATAATCAAGTAGCGGAGCGTTCTTTACGCCCCGCCTTGTAGTTTGCTTATACTGCAAGGCTTGCCAATCTAAAATTAACAATTTTTTTGATATTTTCAATCGCCATTTCATCAGGGTCGCAAAACACAATTCCACGATTGAGGCATATATTTTCAAAGCCTCTTCCGAAAACAGCAATATCTTGTCCTGTGCCACAAGTTCCCGGATGACAAACACAGCACGGCACAATACCCGACCAATGAAACGCTTTCAAATTTTCTTTTGCAATAAAATTTTCATACTCGTTTGTATACGCAAAAATTGGCCTAATGCTCCATTTTGAGTTTTTCTTAGTTCTATATGGTGTAAATGCTAATTCACAAACCCGCTTTCCTTTATAATCAGCATTCACTGCCCTTGACGGCTTTAACTTCGGAGAAAGCCCAATCTCTCTTAGCCATAGGATAAATTCTGTAGCCAACTCATGCTCTTTGTCGTCAAGCATATCAAAAATAACATCCTCAATGTCAGGCTTAATCTTTGTTAAAGTGAACTCATTTGTGTGGTTTTCGCATAAATGTCGAAAATCGCAATAAAAGAAACTATTATCTCTGCTAATTTTTTCTTTGTTTGCACGAACGACTTTTTGCAACTCAAACATAGCACGAAACATTACAGGATATAAGGTATTGGTAATCTCAACCGCATTCTCTCCTACTGATATTTGAACGCCTGTATCGGTAAATATGTTGCCATACTCTACTGCTTGTTTGGCAAAAGTGGCTTTCCATTTGCGTTTATCCCACTTTGTAAAATCAATATTTATACGGCTATCAAAGACTTTTCCCGAATGGCGAGCAATATCAAGTACGTTAAACCAGAACCCCATGCATTTCTGCGGGTCAAGATTGTTGCCAGCTCCATTTTCTGCTATATTTTGTAGTGAACGCACAACAAACCGCCGCATTTGTTGACAACTCTCCAACAAACCCTCATCCATATTCGCTTTAATAACATCAGATAATGTAATGCTGTCTGACAAAATCCGTAAACCACCAATCATGTCAAAGTTGGATGAATTGTTCATAAACTTAATCCTTCTTTCTACACGCAATATAAAAACCGCAAAGCCCATCCTCGTATGGAGTAGGGTCTACTTCCGCAGACCAAATCCATGACTGTGGTTCATACTCGCCTTGCTGCTTGACTTCATTTTCAACCACATCCTTAGCGTTATTACCTCTTACCCAACCTTTGGCGATATATGTTTCGGGCAAGTCGATATAATCCATATCTGCCGGTACAGGGGTGTTTGTTTTCATAAATCTACCGACGGTATAGCCAAGCAATTCGTTTTTCTCATCGTATTTATCCCAAACCATAAGCGCAGCGTTGTGGTTATCGTCAGTTGCGTACTCATTTAATCCATCGAGCGTTGAAAAAATCCATTCGCCCATTCCCCATGTTTCGCTGAATATATGCCCCGATTTTCCGGCGCGTGCATAAACAGATTTGCCGATAAATCTACATGGATTACGCTTAACGATTTCAAGTTTTTCCAATGTAGATGGCGCAGTTTCTGTGTCTGTGCATTCAACTGATATACTTGTTATATGCTTGTCTATTACATCAGATGTATTGAGCAAATTCGCAATGTCGGGACTTTCATTTATCAACGATGTTTCAATCTCAATCGCCTTGTCAAATAACATTTTAACATCAGCATCATTGTGAAAATCAGCTTGCCGCATTTGACGGATAAATTCAAGCACAAGCTCTTTCAATTCATGCAATAGTGCCACTTCGTTGTCTATATCATCCACTTTACTGTCCAAAACAGAAAGCACGGCGTTAGAGTTATTTGCCGAGAAAATTTCTCCAATGTCTTTGATAGAAATGTTCATTTTTCGTAAAATGAGGATTTGCTTTAAGCGGGTGATAGCAGTTTCATCATAAAGCCGATAACCCGAGCTTTCGTCACGGCTGCTATGGATAAGCCCCATCTTTTCATAGTAGTGTAATGTGCGTGCGGTGACATCGTAACGTGTCGTAATTTCGTTGATCTTTGTTAGTTCATTCATAGTATTTTCTCCTTGTATTTTTCGCAACAACAAGGTTAGTATAAATCCTTACCTAAGGTAAGAGTCAAGCCTTTTTTCAAAAGTTTTTGATAAGAAACTCCGCATTCGGATTTTACCCTCGAATGCGGGAAAATGGTACTTTATATAGCGTAGATGGTCAAGCTTTCGTAAAAGGGGTTTGAACATTTGCGCTATTGCTTTTACAATAAGGGAGAAATGACCTGACGTTGCGGGAAATGGATTAACACATCCGGTTTATATGCTGTCAGCCATCCCTTGTTGTAGCCTTCGATTAAGCTGGTTGAAAACCCTCGTGGTCTTTCGCGTCACACGCCATAATGAATTTGCAACAAGCGCAGATGGAACGCCATTTACAACAATCACATAAAGGAGTTACTCTCATGATTAGTGTCGGAATTGACATTTCCAAAGGAAAAAGTACGGTTTGCATCCTGAAACCTTATGGCGAAGTGCTACTATCGCCGCGTGAAATCTTGCATACAGAATCGGAAATTGCAGAATTGATGAACCTGATTCTAAGTTTCAACGAGGAAACGAAAATCATCATGGAGGCAACCGGGGCTTATCATTTGTCGCTGCTCAGAAAGTTCTTGGAATACGGACTGGTCACTTGCATCGTAAACCCATTGCGCATGAAGAAATACACATCTGTTTCCATGCGGAAAGGCAAAACAGACAATCTCGATGCCATTAAAATCGCAAGCTATGTGATTTCGTCGTTGAGTTTTGGCATTTTGGTGTCATTACCGCAATGTCCGAAACCCGTTTTGTATACGCTTGCGCTCGATGGGCTGAGAAAAAGGGATACCGCTTAGACGAGCGTATTATGCCTTGGCTCAAAACAGTATCCCCACGCTCCCGTCCGGCAACCCATCTTCCAAATCGCTTGCGTTGGAAAGCGTTAGAGTTCTCCAAGAGTTGGATAAAACCCTCGTGTCTATTCTAACACAAATGCAAAATTTAGCAAGGACTTTGCCGGAATATGATACTGTTTTAGCGATGAATGGCGTTGGCGTAACCATCGCACCTCGTCTAATCGCTGAAATTGGCGATGTTCGCCGATTCCGCAGCGGCAGTGCATTGATTGCCTTTGCGGGGATTGATGCACCGCCTTATCAATCCGGGCAATTCGAGGGAACGCGCAGGCACATATCAAAGCGAGGGTCTCCGAATCTTAGAAAAACACAAAATTAGGGCTTGACTTTTGTTAGCTGGTATATAAATTCTCTACATTACACTATATAAATAAACATTATGCCCCTTATGAGGGGTCGTATAGGCACGAGCCATCATAAGGGGCATAAAAAATTCTTGGCGGAGTGAA
>WRAI01000041.1 GCA_009780275.1 Oscillospiraceae bacterium
CCGCGCTCTGCCGCCGCAGGCAACATCACCAGCACCATGCACAGCACAAGAACACTCGCCACCCACCGCAATACCAAGGGGCGATTTCTGCCTTTTTTCATACAGCTTCTCCTCCATATATTTATCGTTTTTAGGCCGCCTTTTTTCCAGGCAACCTCGGTTGCCTCTACTTTAGCACAGAAACATTTGGTTGTCAACGTTTTTCTGCATCTTGCCCTCACATTGTTGATGTGCTATAATACATTACGAACACGATAAAGGCGGTGCATGATTATGGCAGAAAAACAGAGCTACAACATTTGGTACATGGGCTGGCGCGTCGCCGGGCGTATGGCGATTTATCATTTATGCTTCTTAGTCTTCGGTGCGCTTGTCTTTATGACAGCGGCCGGGCTTGACCACTACGACGCGCCGGAAGGCACAACCCCTATCAATACAAACTTGATGATTGTCACACTACTCTTTTTGGTGCTTTATATCTACTTGGCATACCAAACGGTATGGCCATGGGGTCAGCGCGACTATAATAAAGTCAAGCATGAACGCACAAGATTTCATCCGTATAAAGGGTTGCTTGTCGGGTTGGTGGCATCCATTCCCGGGCTCCTTTTAATTTTACTCACCTTCGCGCTATCAACGTGGCTACCCAACCACAATATATCTAACATCTCATATTTAGTACTCAGCCTGTATTACATTGTGTTTTACAGCCTACGAGCCATCACCCATTATCCGCTCATTTATCTGCTGGCATTAACAGTACTGCCCATTGCATCGCAAGTGGCGTTTCGTTTCGGCTATCGGTCATACAACCCACTGCACGAAATATTCTATCGTAAAAAGTAATTCATATTTCTTAACGCGTCATTCATACGTATAGTTGCATGGGGGTGTTTTCCTGTGCAACTCACAACACACAAACGATTGGTACTCGTCTCCGCACTGGCGTTTATGCTTGTCGCAGCGATGGTTGCGACATTGCAACGCATGCCGCTTTCTGTTTCAACCGCTGTTTGGCGCGAAGCACCATATACCTTTATCATTGATGCCGGCCATGGCGGCGTTGACGGTGGTGCGGTGTCGCCGACGGGGCTATTTGAAAGTCACTTAAACTTACAAATTGCTATACAACTCGAAAGCTTACTCAATTTTTACGGCTATAATGCCATTATGACGCGCCGCAGCGACATTTCCATCCACGACAATGACGCACGTACCATCCGCCAAAAGAAAATGTCTGATCTGCGCAATCGCGCCGAACTGGTCAATAATACACCTAACGCTTTGCTCGTCAGCATCCATCAAAATACTTTTGGGCAAACACAATACCGCGGCCTGCAGGTCTTCCACGCCAATGGCGCGGCCGATCTGGGCAAAGTCTTGCAAGCAACCATTACAACAGCCCTCGCGCCCGATAATACCCGTCCAACGAAACCTGTGCCCAATAGCGTATTTCTCTTCGGCGCAATCAACGCGCCTGCGCTGTTAATCGAATGCGGATTTCTCAGCAACCCACAAGACGAAAAACTGCTTGCTAACCCTGTCTATCAACGAAAGCTGGCGGCCTGCATCTTCGCCGCACTGACGATGAATTAAATTCAAGGAGAAACCGCCATGTTCAACTACGGCGAAGCCCTATCCTATGTCGCCAAATGGCAGGATATTTTGCGCCTCAGAGACTGGGATATAAAGCTAGAATTCGTGACCAAAGATTGGCGCAAAACAGGCGATGCCAAAATCGACCAATGTGATAAAAAAGCCATCTTGCTCATTAACAGCTGCAACCCCAAGCAAACTAATCTAGAAGCGCTTATCATCCATGAGTTGTTACATATCAAACTTTGGGGTATGGATCAAATGATTGAGGAATTATTGTATTGCGTCTACGGCGCCGATAAGACAAACCTCAAATTCTCCTTTGCCTACACACAATTTATGAACCTGTTGGAGCAAACGACGGAGGATTTGGCAAAGGGATATAAAGACCTCGGCGCTGTAGATAAGTCCATTTCTTTCGGACGATTGCAGCACGAAGCCGACAACGAGTGGCAATAAACAGCACTTACACACAGGAGAGTTTCATGAAAGGCAACATTTTTTTCTGCACGCAATGCGGCAATGAAAGCAGCAAGTGGCAGGGCCAATGCCCTGCCTGTAAGGCATGGAACACCATGGACGAAGCACCGACAGCGCCTGCAAATAAAGCTAAAAAAGGCACATCTCGTGTATCTTCCCATGCCGCCGGCGAACGCCCCAAACCGCAAAAGCTCAACGAAATATCCACGGCCGACGAAATCCGCTTTTCCACCGGCATGGACGAATTCGACCGTGCGTTGGGCGGCGGTGCGGTAGCGGGCAGCCTTGTGCTGCTCGGCGGTGAGCCGGGCATCGGCAAATCAACCTTGCTACTGCAGATTTGCCACCATCTCTGCCGCGACAAAACGGTATTATACATATCGGGCGAAGAATCATTGCGCCAGCTAAAGCTACGCGCCGCACGCCTCGGCATAGACACACCAAATCTGCTCGTTATGGCAGAAACTTGCCTCGACAACGCGCTTGAAGAAGCTATGCAAGCCGATATACTTATCGTCGACTCCATTCAAACCATGCAGCGCGCCGATTCATCAAGCGCGCCCGGCAGTGTCAGCCAAGTCAAGGACTGTACGCTCGCCTTGATGGCCATTGCCAAACAGACAGGCCTAACCGTATTTGTCGTCGGCCACGTCAATAAAGACGGGCAAATTGCCGGCCCGAAGGTGCTGGAACACATGGTCGACTGCGTGCTATCTTTCGAAGGTGACCGACATGTCAGCCACCGCATTGTTCGCGCTGTCAAAAATCGCTTTGGCCCAACCAATGAAGTCGCTGTTTTTGATATGGGACAACAAGGTCTTGTCGAAGTGCCGAACCCTTCTGAAATGCTGCTTGCCGGGCGCCCGCTGCGCACACCGGGCTGTTGCGTGGCATGCGTCATGGAGGGCAGCCGCCCACTAATGGCTGAAATCCAAGCCCTCGTCACACCCACCCCTTACGGCACGCCGCGGCGTATGACGGCAGGCGTCGATTATAATCGTGCCATCTTACTCATGGCAGTGCTGGAAAAACGTGCCGGCGTAAGAATCGGCGACTGTGATGCTTACGTCAACGTCGTCGGCGGCCTTGACATCGATGAGCCTGCCGCCGACCTGCCCATCGTGCTGGCGTTGGCATCAAGTGTGCGCGACACAACCTTGGGCGACAATGTCGCCGCTGTCGGCGAAGTCGGGCTGGCGGGCGAACTGCGCATGGTCAACAATTTATCTATGCGGCTCAACGAAATTGCGCGACTTGGCTTTTCTCAGTGCATTGTACCATGGAATGGCACGGCGGCACTCATCCCGCCGGAGGGACTGCAAATTGTGCGTGTGAAGTCTGTGGCGCAAGCAGTTGGTTTGTTAGGGTAGAAAAAAGGCAGTCGTATGACTGCCTTTTTTGTTGCGCGGAATTACTTCTCAACCACAAACTCGGCGTAGACCGCCCCCTCCCATAGCACGCCATCCGGCAAATTGTGAAACATTACGTAGCCATTACGCAATAGCTTCACATTATTTGTCACACGATAATGCCCCGGCTCCTTAATTGCAGACAAAATCCAATTACTACCGACAGGTACATCTCTATTCACAGAAATAGGTATCGCTGTGTAAATCTCTCCCACCCTTAAAAAGCCTTTTCTAAAAATGTACTCTTCAGGATCCAAGAGTATCGTAGCCATTCGCATGCCATCGTTCCATTCAGCCTCAGGTTTAACTGCCGTCCACTCACCCTCGACCTGTCTTTCAACTGTATACAAGTGCGAAACCCAAGCAACGTAGGGTTCCGATGCTGTCGACGTAAAAGTGACTTCAAACACCCATGTACCCCAGTCTGTATGTTTTATCACTTCAGCCGACGCGGTTATCTCACCCGAGAAATCGCCGAGGGGAAAGGTGAAATCTACGGGTGTGTTCGGCGGCGCTATGACCGTTGGCTGGGCAGTTTCTGTCACAGTCGGCTCAACAATTTCCGGCGGATCCGGCTGGTTTCCGGTTGCACCCGCGCAACCTATAAGTAAAATAAAAGCCGCAACGATTGCCGACGTTCGCAGTGATTTTACACACTTCATGTCCATCGCTCTAACCTTCCTCTTAATATATTTATTTCACTATCAAAACTGGGCGTAATTCTTACAGCTACTGTAAATCCGGCAGTAACTGAGCCCGCCAAGATACCTATCACACGAAGATCCAACGCGCACCGTATAGGGCTGCCGCTCATACCGGGTGCCGCAAAAATTCGGGAATAAAAACGAGTCCCCCATTGCATCCCCCACTGATATTCAACCTCGTGAGGCTCCACCGCTTCGCCAACAGAATTCCTCTGTTGGCCTTCATGGGCGGGAGACTCCCCGCTGCGAAGCGATGCAATCCCTATCGTTTGAACCCAACGCGAAGGCGGCCGAGTTGACGCCATTGCCGTTCGAAGCGGAAGGCTCCCCGAGCCGGGAAAAGTTCCGCGTGCAAAACTAATGGCCGCTCTGTCTTCTTGGGGACTTCGATTTACCGACCATCCCCAAGGAATATACCCATGATTAACTAAACGAAAATGAAAAGGATTTTGAAAAAGCAGCCGAACTAAAATGTATGTTTGTATCTTTTGCCGTTCCCTATCACTCCGCTCCTTTCTTAAGTAAGTTTTCCAGTTGCAATCATTATACCACGAGAATTTTTACCCGTCAACCTTGTATATTATTCATAAAAAACCACCCTTGACCTACACTTCTATTCCGTGTATAATAGCAATCACTACTTACATAATTAGGAGGCTCCCCATGAAAAAAAGACTATGCGGGCTGGCATTATTATTGCTGCTCTCGCTCGCCCTCCCGCTCACGCTGACAGCGTGCAACAACGCCGACACACCGAACGCGCCGGATGAGCCCGGGCCGCTCGTGCCCATGTCGTCAACATTGGTTGACCGCTTCCCCAGCGGCGGCGGCACAGTGCATGCCGACTTTATTGCCTTGCGCGACGAAGATAAGCCATTGAGCGTTTTTTGGTCTGATGGTAGCAATGCGTCATTGGCAGCCGCTGTTTTCGACAGCGACGGCAATCAAATCGCCGCATCTAACAGCAATGATTTCACTGCACCTGTGCGTGCCGGCGAACGCTATACTGTTGCCGTTAACGCCACGGCCGGCGGCGAAGTACGCATTGCCATCATCGATTCACAGCGTCAAGATCGCGACATGCTGCCATTCCCCACGCGTTTAATGGGAACCGACTTGCCTGCTTTGCCGGATGTCGACCCCACTTCTGACCCGTTGGAAGCATGGCGCATTGAGTACGAAATGAACGATGACGGCAAATTCATTTTCGGCAACAACCCCGAGCAACTCAGTCCTCCTGACCTTAACGTTATCAATATGCGTAAGGACAATATGGCGGGCAATTATTTCTTTACTTTCTCGCATTCTAATCAGCGCATTTTCCGTGCCGGATATGAGTATCACTATTTCGGTTATCGCTTGGTCAACCACGGCGATGAAGATATGGTTGTCACTGTATGGAACCGCGGCATTCAGTATGACGGCGAATGGTTGGGCGCGCGCGCATGGAATGACCTTTACAATTTGGCATTTGAGTTGCCCGATGATTACTTTGTTGATCCCGACGGCAAACCGACATTGGAAAATACAACTTGGTACTATCGCGGACAAGATTTTCATCAAGCCAGTCCAAAATACCATCCAATTGTCGCCTTTGAGCCGGAAACACTTGTCGTTCCAAGCGGCGAATACTTATGGATTTTCGGCGGCACAACACCCGATAATTTCAACAATTTCAATGTTGGCGGCACAGCTGATCTTAAAATGCCGGCCGGTTGCATGAACGGTCACGTCCGTTTTGAAATCACAGCAGGCGAAAACATCTCCGGTGAGTTTATCTTCTACACCGACGCAGCGCTGCTGACAACCGACATGCCGGCACAAGGCTATGTCATTTTACGTCCGGAAACCAGTGACATCTCCTACTTTGAGCAATATAAAGGCTGGGACAACTATTGGCGCATTGAAGCCGACTTTGAGTGGACCGTCAATGACAACACACCAAGCCAAAATCTGCCGGTATACTATTACAATTACGTTGATTCACGTGCCGGCGGCCGCGGCCGTGAACCATACGGCGCACACAATGTTCGTCGCCAGCGCGTGCCGCGCACCGGTGCTCAAGACAGATGGCATAACGCCATCAGCCAACACATTGCCGACAACGCCGTTGGTGTAGATATGTCTACTTTCTTCGATGTTGATACCGAAGGCAACCCTATATTTGTCGACGCGTTGCACTACGACGGCGGCGGCGAAATCGCCAACTTGGGCAACTGGATGATTGTTTATCAAGACAACTTCACATTTAACAACGCCGGCGACAGACCGCGGACATTTAATATTTACAAGCGCGGCAACTTTATCATTGGCACGATGGCTCGCGACCGCAACGGCGATGTCCTCCATGCAGATTTATACGTTGCACCACTGGCGCACGTATCGCATTGGGTATTAGAGTCGGTGGGACACGGCCCCAATTTTATATTTGATAATTTTGTTGAACACCCGGCAGGCAGCGACGAATGGTGGCCGATTATAAACGGACGCCCCTATTTCGAAATTCGTCAGTCAGGCGAACGCAACCGTGTTGCATCAATCACCGTTCCGCCAAACTCTGTGGAACAGATCACTGTCGAGTACTTTATTCTCGCCAACTCCTCCGGCGGCATCAACCACTGGATAGAACTGGCAGACTAATACAAAATCCCCGCCGTAAGTGGGACTTCCATAAGACAGTATGAAAACTAAAACATGGCAGTCGCCATAGGGTAAACAAGCACCGTGTCACAACTGTGGCACGGTGCTTGTTAGTGCCAAAACGGCGCTTTTGAAAGCCACTTCGGGACAACTTGCTATGCTCCTCTCTGTTTGTAGACTCACTTTTTCATCTGTCTAAACCGAGGGTAGCATAGCAAGTTGTCCCGAAGTTGGCGGTATAATAATTTTTGACAATGTCGACAGATGCGCAGTGCCGTCCCTTGACCGAAATGGTGCATTATGATATAATTTACTTTGAAATGAGCAACCTTTATCTCAATATAAGGAGGTAAAATACTGTGCCAAACAATAACAGAGCCATTAATCGTGTTTTTACACGCAACGTTATAAATGATTTACTCCAGAATGGGTCAAGTGATGTGCTTGATTATGTCGTTGCCCGCTATGTTGACAATCCGAAAAATAAAACACATGGTCAGCTTTTTAGCGAAATATATGCCCATCTCGGCAAAGAAAAGCGCAATGAATATTTCTATCTAAACACTCTGCTCAATAGAATTCTTGTCGGATATCATTCCGTCAATACTACAACGGCGCTTTCGCAAATGCGCATTGGGCGACATATCGCTGATTTTGTGATGATAAATGGCGAAGGAGTAGTATATGAGGTAAAATCAAACCTAGACAATTTAGATAGACTTTCCGACCAGTTAAGAGATTATTTTAAGGCATTTAGTAAAGTGGTTGTTCTATCTGCACCTCATGAGTACGAAAAAATTTCGCACCGACTTGAAACGCTGGGTGATATGGGGGCAGCTGTTGGCATTTACATTATGAATCAGGATGATATATATTTTAATGAAAATTATAGAAGAGAGGCAAAAGCATTTGACGAATCTCTTGAACATAATTGTATTTTCAAATTGTTAAGAAAAAGCGAATACGAAAACACTTTGAAAAGTTTTTATGGTGATATACCAGAAGTTGCACCTGTGTTTCACTTTCGTGCTTGTTTTGAGCAATTTGAAAAAATACCTATTTTACAAGCGCAAAAATTAGCTTTAACGGAGCTAAAAAAGCGCAACAAAATTACTAAAATGGTTTTTGATAATATCCAACCTGAATTAAAATCTATTGTTTATTTTTCTGACCTAACAAGAAAACTTCCTGAAATCGAGAATCTTCTCGCATTAAATTATAAGGGGTGAAATTATGTATTTTCCTTATTTTCGTGGTCGGCAATATGAACTTCTCGCGCTCCGTGAACTTGTTGCCGAGAATTTAATTAGCGAATTAGTCGTTCCAATTGTTGAGCCTGTAAAACTAACCTCTACATTTAAGGGTACATTAGAAGCCTACACCTCACAAAATCGGCAGATTGCTCTGATTTTTAATCCTGAAGTTGGTGCCTTTGCAGGGCAAAATAACTTCCTTGAAATGCTTTCCCCAGAGCAGACTGGGTTATTGCCAGGCCAATCTGAAAAGCGTTCCGTAGTGATTCCAGCACTATTGATGAATAGTAATGCAGAGTGTGTGGCAAGTACGTTGTTACACAAAAATGTGCCGACAGAAAAAAACATTGTTATTATTACTAACAGAGATTATCTTGAAAGCTATAAAAACTTGTATACAGATACAAGTCCCCAATATACGCTTTTTCCTGATGAGCGTGAGTTTAGAAGAGGAATTACGAGCGGAAAGGTTATGCTAAAAGATAATTTCCGCAAGCAACCTAAAAATGCAGATTATCCAGATGATGAATTTTACACTGAAGATCATTTATTTTATAAAGATGAAGGATATAATGGGTTTGGTGATTATTCCATTGTAGGCAATGAATATGTAGAGGGTGGATTTGCGCCATATGCAGTAGCAATTCATATCGTATACTTCGCAGAAGATAATACATTAAGAATCTGTCATTTTATTTCTGATTCAAATGATGATATATCTGACGTTGCAGGCAAATTTAACGAGGCAGTACAAAAACTTGCATCATGGTATCGAAATGGGCAAAACAAGCAACAAACAAAAGCTATTGATATTTTATTGAGCCATTCTGATAATGGTACTTACCCTGGTTTGCCGACTATTAAGAAGTTATCTATAATGCATCATTTAGAACT
The DNA here is from genome assembly GCA_009780275.1 of Oscillospiraceae bacterium. NCBI lineage: Bacteria > Bacillati > Bacillota > Clostridia > Eubacteriales > Oscillospiraceae > Oscillospiraceae bacterium. Next base: position 8,977 of record WRAI01000041.1, read on the forward strand.
TGTTAGTAAATATCTTGATGGGAATTTGTCAAAATGAACTGCTGTATAAATTGCTTTTGCGATAGTGAGATTTATGCAATTATAAGCTCAAGAAAACAGTTTGGAGATTGTTATTTTTGTAACTCAATAAATGTTTTAGTTTATGATATAAATAGTGTTGAAACTCAAATATCTCAAATGATGATTTCATTGGTGAATACATACTCGCCAAGTAATAGCGAAACTTCGAAACCGCTTTCAGTAGCACTACGTGACGATTGGGATATTTTTAATATCAATAATCTTACAATAGATAAAACGCTTGAATTGATAAAGAGTCTTTGCAGCTCTGATTATCATAAAAATGATAAAATTTTTGAAAATGGTGTGAATATTCCAGTTCTTGCAGATAACGATTTTCTATGTGAATTTTGCGTTGTGCAGGGTAACAATTGGGAAGCCTTTTCTAATGCAATAAAATATGATAATCGTTATCATAGCGGAATGTTTAACACAGATGTATTCACTCGCTTTCTATCAATGTTTGAAAAGAAGCTTCCTATTAAGTCTAGATTTTATAGGGCAAGAGTTGCTGAATCATTTAATGGATTTTCAACGGATAGCATGGGTGCGCCCCCACCAGGTAAACGCAGCGTTGGGCGTATTAACCCAGAGGGAATTGGCACCCTCTATTTAGGAAACTCCCCAAAAACAGCACTTGCCGAAATTCGTGCGGCAACATTCGATTTCGTGACAATAGGCACTTTTGAAAATTGTCAAGAGTACAATATCGTAGACTTTTCAGCCATAGATGCGGCAAGCCCTTTCTTGTTTGATGGCAACCTTGAGCAATTCGCCGCAAACAAAAATGTACTCAAAGAAATTGCCGCAGAAATTGCAAAACCACTAAGGCGAAGTGATAGTCATTTAGAATATTTGCCAACACAATTTATTTCTGAATTTATTAAAAGCAAAGATTATGCTGGAGTAGAATATAAAAGCACTCTAAATCCCGACGGATATAACTTGGCAATGTTTGATACTGAATCTTTTATATGCCATCATGTACAGACAATAAGTGTGACTGAGATTAATTATATAATTGACCAATCTTTATCAATTTTAAGTTAACGTCACACCCGCGCTCGGCGCAAAAAAATCAAAACCCCACACTCACACCGAGAACAAAAAAGTCCAAAATCTCAAAACTTGCTCACGCAAAAATAAGGGCGAAGCCCGCGACTGAACTTCGGGACAAATTATCCCGAAGTAGCGGGTCCGGGGAGCAACCCCGGCAAGCAGAAAAGCGGAAAATCCCAGTTGGGATTTTCCGCTTTTCGTGCAGGTGGCTTGCCAGGTGCATTGCTTGCCATTTAGTGTAAGCCCGATTTTTGCTGTTTCGCGGGAATAAGTTTTTCGCAAAGCCATCCTTGACATTTTTTCAAAAATGTGCGTTGGACAAAATCCGCTTACTTGCTAAAATCGTCGAGTCATCGTTGCGTGATAGATGAGATTTTGATATAATTACAGTGGCTTTTGAAACTGACAATTTTACGAAATTGGAGGTTCAAGAGAACATGAGAAATCCGAACGGTTATGGGTCGGTCATCAAGCTACACGGCAACCGCCGCCGACCCTATCAAGTCCGAAAAACAGTAGGCTTTAACGAAAAGAAACACCCCGTCTACCAAACGCTAGCCTATGTAACCACACGAGAGGAGGGTATGATTTTACTCGCGCAATTCAACAACGCCCCATGGGATGTGGAGAAATCCAAAATCACGCTTGCCGATTTATTCGCGCTGTGGCAGGAAAGAAAGGCTAACAAACCAAAGAGTACGCATGACATGATGAAAACGGCGTACAACCACTGTAAGGCACACTACAACGCGAAATATATCGACATCAAGGCGTATCATATGCAGGACACCATCGACAACAGCGGGTGCGGCTATGCCACGCAGAACGCCATCAAGGTCTTTTGGCGCAATATGGGCAAGTTTGCACTTGAATTAGACATTACAAGTAAAAACTATGGTACTTTGCTCACGTCCGCGACTGCTGTTGCCGAAACAAGCCGAGAACCATTTTCAAGTGACGAAATCGCCACGATTTGGGCAATACAAAGCCAGCCTTGGGTTGACTCTGTTCTGTTTTTGCTGTATACTGGTTTTCGTATTTCTGAGATGCTTGATGTGCGAAAAGCAAATGTCAATCTCGAAAATGGCACAATGACAGGCGGCACGAAAACGACAGCGGGTAAAAATCGCGTTGTGCCTATTCACTCGAAAATCCGACACATCGTCGATGCACGTATACAAGAGGACGGCGAATTTTTGTTTTCTCATAATGGCAGACAATGCGGCAGCACAACCTATCGCAAACTGTGGCGCGACATCATGCAAGCGGCGAATATCCAACATACGCCGCATGACTGTCGTCACACA
>WRAI01000042.1 GCA_009780275.1 Oscillospiraceae bacterium
AAAACAGCATGTCGTGAATACGCTCTTTGACGCCAACGCTTAATTCTTGTACGTTTTCATCTTGCCATAAAACTACATTTTTTCCTTGCCTTTTTTACGCATTTTATCATTGTCATTGACAGTCATAATCCAACACAACCGCCTCTTCGTCGTCGGCAAAAAATTGGGACAGACTTATGCCAAGCCCCTTGCAAATCGCCTGCAATGTGGGAATGGTTGGCTGATTGTTTAGCCTAAATAGGTTATTGAGTGACCCCTCAGAAATACCCGCCATTTTCGCCAGTTTATAATTACTTAAACCGCGCTCGTCGCGCAACTTTCTGATTTTTTCCAGCACTTCCATATCCACACCTCCATTGATATTAAGAATACACTTATAAAAATGTGCAAAACAGACTTAATAGGGCTTGCGATTACACATATTAAGGTGTATAACAGCGCATGAACATGACTGTTCAACTACACAATGGAGGAAACATAATGAATAAGGCAATTTCTCTACTGCTTGTACTGGTGCTTGCAAGCGCATTACTTGTTGGTTGCGACAATGGCGGTGGACTTGACGGCACATGGGTGCTTCAAGAGGCAAGGGGTGACGGGGTTCGTTCCAGTATCCATTTTGATGGCGACACTTTTACCCTTACGGAACTTCGTCATGTAACGATGGTACGGGAGCATAGCCCTATATTTGGGCAAAGTACCAGCACTGAAAGTACCGATGGTTTGGCATCTATTAGCTCATCTGTCGGGCTGGGATTTCCTTTTGGCGAGGACTTCGACGTTCTCAGCCAAGAAAACCTTGAACTGACCTCAGAGCAACAAATTGAGCGTGTTCGTTTTCTTCACCAATCGGTCATAACAGGCACAATATCCATATTGGGCGATAGGATAGAATTTACGACCGAAGCTGGTCTTGTTCGAGCCGTTGATTTTAATCAAACAAGAGGTAGGCTGGAACTCGGCAGGGCGACACTTGTTCGCGGATAAAGCAGCAAAAAAACAGGAGGATATTTTCGTGCAACCAAACAACATACAAGTCGGCGAAACTGTATTTGCGCTATGGAAATCGAACGGCTGCTATTACCCCGCAACAGTCAAGCAAATCGCTGGAAATACCGTTGATGTTGCTTTCTTAGACGGTAGCGCAGGTCAAGTGTCAAGTGACCATGTTATTCCCTTACAAGACGCATACAACAATCTATCACTACAAGGTAATTGGGAAAACGGCGGCGAATACTATGACGGCACTATATTAAGCCAAAATCCATTGACTATGCTGTACAGTGATGGCAACTCCGAACGCATAAATTTAGCACAACTGCGCGGCAAAATCGGCGGCAAGTCTGCGCCTCCCAACATAGACGAGTGCGAACTAACCGCACATTGTCGAACCTGCGGAGCAAAAATTCTTGACGAGGCTGTTGTCTGCCCGCATTGCGGCATTGAAACGGGCATATATTCAGAAGAAAGAGAGTTCATGAAAACATGGATAAAATGGGAGGCTTTATCGTGGCTATGGTGGCTCTTAGGCTTAGCCGCTCTCTCTGGTTTGTCGTGGTTTTTCTGGTGGTTGATTTGGGGAACATAGAGCTAAATAGGGCTGGCATGAAAATTGCCAGCCCTTGCTATTTTAACGCCGTTAAATGCCGCTGATATAGCATATAGACATATCAAGCATAGTGTGGTATACTAGGTGTGCAATAACCTGTTAGAGGGGCTTATAGCGCAGTATAACGGCATAAGGGGTGTGGTAGCTATGCGAAAACTAAAAATCTATCTTGACACGTCGGTGGTTAGTCACTTAGACGCGCAAGATACACCCGACAAAATGGCTGATACGCATAAATTATGGGACGCTATAATAGCGGGTGAATTTGAGGTTGTACTATCTAGTGTTGATTTTGAGGAACTGCTGGTGTGTTCGCCTGATAAACGTGCTATTTTGGCAGAGTATTTAGTGCGTATTCCTTACACATTGGTTGAGGTTGACTACGATGTCGTACGGATTGCTGAAAAATTTGTTGATTTGGGCATACTAAAACAGAAAAGCATTGACGACTGTCGGCACATTGCCGCCGCTATCGTGAGCAAGTGTGATGTAATCGTTTCATGGAACTTCAAGCACATTGTAAATCATAAAACCATGCAAGGCGTAAAGGCTGTAACCGCACTCGAAGGATATAGCGACTTATTGATATATACGCCAACTACACTTATTGGAGGTGAAGATGATGAATAATACCCCAAGACCAAATATAAGTCCCGATTTTACCATTGATGATATTCACAAAATCCGTGAATGGAATTATGAACGGCGTAAAGGCATGAGCCGTCAAGAGGTTATTGACGACATTAACCGAGGGGCGGCAGAGTTTAACGCTCTCATTGATAAAATGCGGCTTGACACGTCTGTCAATGCTGACGTACACAAAGAAGTAAGCCGTCGTTTATCGGGCGTTAGGCGTACAGCACGTACCAGCGCGTCAAAATAATTTTGTAAGCCTACCCCAGCTAACGATACGGCAAAAAATGGGGGTATGGGGCTTACTTGTCCATGCGCGTGGTGAGTGCAAGCGGTCAAAAAATGAGTAACCCGTACAGGCTACCCATGTGTGACTATTGGGTGAAATATTTTTTTGCTGGCGTACAATAAGCGCAAGCGCACCATATACCAACTCTTGAATATATTTCATTATAACATATTCATGCAACTGTGTCAATCTGCTCCCTATACCCTTATCGTACCCTTTAATTTACCCTTTACACGATTGAAATACTCTTTACGGGAAAACACACAACAAACAATACAATCGCTGTAACCATTGCAAATTCAGACTTATTGTGACACAGAAAATGCTATGGATTGGCAATGTTATAATTCAAATCCCTCCTTCTCCGCCAAAAGGCTTTGACAAAAAAGATGCCACGCCCTGAACCCCGCTTTTCAAGCGGGGTTCAGACGTTTTTGTACTCCGCAAATTAACTCCTCATTTTATAGATGACAGTAAGGGTCAACGAACGGTACTTGTTACAGGTCATTGCGCCGGCGCACAAGGCTGAGCTGTTTGGTAACGCGGGCGGGCGGTGATGCTTGCTATATGGTTACTTTCGTGATATACTGTAAGCAGAAAGCGGGGTGCGTCGACAATGAAAGTTAATCAAGAAATCAGGGACATAACGGAAGCCATCAAAGCGGCCGTTCCCGTTGAGCGCATTTATTTGTTCGGTTCACACGCTTATGGTACGCCCAACGATGATAGCGATTATGACTTTTTTGTCGTCATTCCGGATGATAGTATGCGTCCGATTGATGCGATGAAGCTGGCGCGGCGCTCGCTCAGGACAGTGGACAGAAAAACACCTACAGATATACTGGCCGATTATAGTAGCCGGTTCGATGACCGAAAGCAATATAACACATTGGAAAAAAAGATTGTTAATGAAGGGATGGTACTATATGAACGACAAAATGCTCGTTGATGAGTAGCTGGTCATAGCGCGTGAAGATTTAGATACAGCACAGTATCTTTTTGAGAAACCAAACAAAAAACCACTAGAAATTATTTGCTACCACTGCCAGCAATCTGCTGAAAAGGCTTTGAAAGCATACCTATGTGCAAATGGGCTTGAGGTTCCAAAGACGCATGAAGTTGAGTTGCTTTGTCATAGATGCAATGAAATCAACCCCGCATTTTCCACACTATATGATGACTGTCAAGACTTGCAGGTTTATGCAACCGGAACACGTTATCCGAATCGAATTGAGGTAAGTGAGCAGGACGCGAAACAAGCGTTACAGCAAGCAAACACTATCTATCAATTGGCTAAAACACAGATTGCAGTAGATCCGCCGCTCCAATTAAATATTCCGACTCCGCTACAGGCAGCGTTCAAAGAAATTTCGCCGCCGGTCATGATGAAGACGGATGCTTGATTGTTTATCCCGCCACCGGACATCAACGCCGATATATTTCCTGTAATCACCCCTGTAACCACTTGTCAAGGACTTTTTTATACAAACGCCAAAATCCCACAAAATAGGGCTTGCCTATCCTGCGGGATTTATTGTTCAAAATGTGCCTACTCATGGCGTAAGTCGGGGCTTAACCGTTAGGGCAACGAGTGCTTATACTGCGAAATACTTATCTTGATTTTCAATATGCCTTTTAATTTCAGGCACATCGTCAACTGTCAAATCTGCCATGCTCATCATAAATCCGGCACAATGGGTAAGTGCTTGCCCATCAATATTTGTAAAGTTATAATATCGTGGTTTGCCATTGCACACGGTGCAAGCTCCACATACTGGCGAAACAGGAAAATGAGTTCGCTTTGTATCGCTGGTTTTGTCTTGATATGACTGCACAATATTGCGAAGTGGTTTTTGAAATTTGTCAGAATACTCGTTGCTGGCGTTGTACTTTAACAGAAATACAAAACCGCTTTGACTTTGTTTGCTGCATCCTATTCTTGTCATAACATTTCCCGATTTTTCAAATTGGAGCGCAAACGGGGTTTGACTATTCTTGTATTTTTTCATTGAGTAACCAAGCTCTAACAAATAATCAATGACAGGCTCGCATAATGTCTTTTGCTCCTCGTTGATGTGCGAATATAATATTTCCGCAAGTTCTTTTTGTTTTGTGTTCATACGTCACCTCGACCTACTCCGATTCAAATCGACCCGGTTCATCGTAAGTGTAGTAAATGTTGCACTCCGGCATTGTCGCTTTCAAGTCCTCTTTTACTTCATCGGTTATATTCATTTCTCGCAATTCAAGGTATTTCAGCCCCCTCAACTCCTTGACCAAATCAATATTCCGTGCCACGGGATTAAACGATAGCGTCAAATGTTCGAGTTGTTGCATATTCCGCAGTCCATCAAGGTTGACGATATTATTATTTGCCAACGTTAGATACACCATTTTTGTCAAATTATTTAGTGGGGCAAGGTTTGAAATTCTGTTATCATGTGCGTCAAGATAGCTTAGGTTTAGGCAATTTTCTAAGGGTGACAAGTCATCACTTGGTTCATATTGATTGCGATGCCCTCTAACTGCGGCAAGTGTCTGATGATTTCAATCTCCGTCAAACGGCAATCGAATAGATAGATTTTCTTTAATTTCGTCAACCCTTTAATCGGCGATATATCCTCAATTTTATTACTATAAAGCCATGCGTTTTCAAGGTTGACCCAATGCTTCACAAATGAAATATCGGTAATTTCGCAAGCGGTAAAACTGATATTTTTCAAATTTGTTAAGTTTGATATACACTCTAAGTCAGAGTAGTTATTTTGGTTCGTCTTTTCATCTTTGGGCGAAAACGGACAGTTGCCCGCAAATAAGGTTTCCAATTTTACTAGGCTTGCTAGTGGCGATAAATCGTTTATACAGTTCCCCATGATTTCAAGGTGCGTTAGGTTTTTGAATTGCTCTAAATCTCGAATATCAGCAATACCTAAATTGTTTAATTTTAATTCCGCAACCGCCAATATGTCACTTTCTGATAAATCTTCATCTGTCGATTTACCGATTTGTTTACGCACTTCGTTTTCGATTATTTTATTAAGGAAAAATGCATCGTTGGCAGGCAATAAAATTTCATCTATTGAACAATTTAGCACTCTTGCCATTGCCGGAAGTGTCGCTGTTTCAGGCAAGCATTTTCCTGTTTCCCATTTGGATACAGCTTGTGGGCTGACTGATAAAATTTCGGCGAACTTTTCGCCAGTAAGTCCTTGCTGTTTACGCAGCAACGCAATTTGCTTGCCGATTTTCATAGTGTTCATTTCTGCACCTCATTACATAGTATTTCGCACCGACACAGTAAGTTTAACACAGTATAATTTCCATGTCCATGCTATGTATGTTTAAGTCACAAAAAAGAAACATCAACCTGAGGTTGATTGAAGATAATATAAACTACCGACCTTGCCGTGGGCAAGTTGGCGTAGTGTAGCGAATGTCGCTACCCACGGCATGAGTATACCACAACGGCGGGGCAATGTCTACCTCTTTTTGCTCATTGGCGGTTGAAAATCCCGCCAAAGTGTGGTATAATGCGACTGTGTTTTGCGTGATTAAATTGTCTACACGCTGTGTAGACAATTCTGACGGGGAGGTAAGCGATGAACCAAGAACTAACAACACTACACGGCAACACTTACGGCAAAGTCCGCGAAACGCTGTTGACTGCCAAAAATAAAGTCTATGCCGCCGTCAACTTTACAATGGTAGAGGCATATTGGGAAATAGGCAAAGAAATAGCCGAGGCTATTGGCGAGCGCGCCGAGTACGGCAAGGGCTTGATAGCCTATCTTTCGGCACAGCTTACGGCAGAGTTTGGTAAAGGTTTTGATGAGTCCTCGTTACGCAAAATGCGTAAGTTTTATTTAACCTTTCCAATTCGGGACTCACTGTGTCCCGAATTGAGTTGGTCACATTATCGCTTGCTAACACGGATTGACGATAAAAGCCGCCGCAATTTCTATCTGCAAGAGTGCGCCGAAACAAGTTGGAGCGTTCGCCAACTCGAACGCCAAATTAACTCATTTTATTATGAGCGATTACTTGCCACGCAAAAAAAGGGGCGCGCTAGTGTGCGTGATGAAATACAAGCATTAGAGCCAAAAACTGACCCAGAATATATCCTCAAAGACCCCTATATCCTTGAATTTCTCGACCTCAAAGAAAACAAATTGTACCACGAAAAAGATATTGAGCAAGGGCTGATTGATAACTTGCAAGAGTTTTTGCTTGAACTCGGCAAAGGCTTTTCATTTGTCGCACGACAAAAACGCATTACCATTGACGGTGACCATTACTACATCGACCTTGTGTTTTACAATTACATTCTCAAATGCTTTGTGCTGATTGATTTGAAAACCGGCAAACTCGATTATCAAGACATTGGGCAAATTGATTTTTACGTTCGTTATTTCGAGGACAAAATGAAACAACCGGGCGATAACCCCACACTTGGTATTGTGCTTTGCTCCGACAAAAATGATGCAATGGTCAAGTATTCCGTATTGGACGAAAGCAAGCAACTTTTCGCATCAAAGTATCAAGCATATATCCCAACAGAGGACGAATTAAAGCGTGAGTTAGAGCGCGAACGGCAAAGAATTGAGCAACAGTTAGTTAAAAATGACGGCGGGGAATAACTACAACTTCGGGACAATTTGCCCCCCCTTTAACTGTACCGTTACCGCTCCATTTCTCTTGATTTTTCCCTCGGTTCTTGCGGCATTAAATCCTCCACGGCTCGCTTGATTTTGTAGGCGTGGTTGGTGTCGGCTTTGAGTTTTTGGAATTGTTGATTGAGTGCCGCTTTTTCGGCAAGCAACTTTTCACGCTCGGCTCGCCACGCCCTTGTCGGGATTTCCGTTCTGCCGTTTAGCGTGTCTTTGAGGTGCTTATCTGCACTCTCAAACAAGGCAATGGCGGACCGGTCTCGCCGTTTTTGTGAGTTGCCGTAATTCCGTCTTGCGTTAGTTTTCCGGTGACTGTAATAACATTGTTTTCATCTTGAAAAACACCTCAATGTGATTGTACCGAAAGTCTTTCCGGTTGACAAGCACGAGGATTCATGGTACATTGCCAAGTGTAGCCCAATAGGTTATAATATGGCACAGGGGGGATTTTCTATGCGAAATTTCAAAATCAAAGAGGCAATGGCGGTCGGCCTTGCGCTTGTCATGGTGCTGGTGATAAGCGCGGCGAGTGCGGGAATGGATATTGCGCCCGAATTAGCGGGCGTTGTGCCGGCACACGACTACATAATTCAAGACAGTGAAAGGACAAGCCGTGAAGCCGCTGAGCTGGGGATTTTGACCGGCACATTAAACACTCCTGTCGGTATGCAAGGCTTTGAGGGTGACCATGCGCTGGGCTATGACTCATATGAAGTTATCGAAATTGTGGTGCAGTTTGTCACGCCGCCTGCTGTGGCGTTGCGCCTTTTGGAAGAGCGTAACAACTCCGATTTCCGCACTTTCTCAAGTGCCACTTTCGAGGAGCAAGCCTTATCCGCCCATGACGCATTTCATAAACAGTTGCGGCAAATTTCTCCGCCCGGCGCGTTTGGTATCACGTCTGCCGCGCATGAAATAATCAGCGAATACCATAGCCTGTTTAACGGCGTGTATATGCGTGTGCCTACATATATGGTAGAGCGTATCACGGGATTGCCGGAAGTGTTTGCCGTTACGCCGTATATTATCCCGGCGTTGCCGCAGCCTGCCGATATAAGCGGCGTTGCCGCAGCCGGTTCCGGGATTGCGCCTGCGTCATCGTTTTTTCTTAACCCCAATCTCATGCGGGCGGCGAGAAATCTGTTTCATATGGACTACATACATAGTTCGCTGAACATTACCGGCTATGGCGTGCGTGTGGCAATGTTGGATACCGGTATTGACCATACACACCCCGAGTTTGCAAGGTTTTTGGACAACACGGGCAGGGTGCGCGGCTGGCAGCATCATGTCGCTGCGGGATTTCCATATACTGACTCCAACAATCACGGCACAATGACTGCCGGCACAATAATTGCTATGGCACCTGAGATAGAGTTGTTGTCATTCCGAAAGAGCCATCTCGATGGAGAGGGGAATTTTCATGTAGGATTTGACGCAATGGCTGCTTTGGAGTTGGCTCACGCTGCAGAAGTGGATATTATTTATACGTGGGGATGGGGAACAAGCCCTTTCACGCCACATGATTTTGCCGTCAGCCTAGCCGTACTGGACGGTGTCGTCGTCGTTGCAGCCGCACACAACGATGGGCCGGAGCCATTTACGGTGTTGAGCCCCGGCAACAGTCCTTTGGCGATTACTGTCGGTGCCGGTACGGCAGGCGCTGATTGGGATTGGGGCGAGGACACCATAGCCGATTTCTCCGGCCGCGGACCGACCAACATTACGTATCATATAAAACCGGATATTATTGCGCCGGGCGTTTGGGTTTTAACCACCGATGTAGGTGGGGGTTATAATTATTTTGGCGGCACTTCCGCGGCTAGCCCGATAATTACGGGCATCGCGGCACTATTGGTGCAAGGATTCCCCGATGCTGCGCCTTGGGAGATTAAAGCCAGAATGATGAACACGGCAAGACCGCTCGCTGACTTATCGCCTAACAGCGTCTTTGATGTCGGAGCGGGGTTTGTGCAACCATTAGAGGCGTTGACCAACTCGACGGTTGTCACCGTTGAACACGATATCCCGCTATCTACTAACCCTAACGAGCCTTTTGTTCCCGCGATTATGTCTTCAATGAGCTTTGGCGTATTAAGAGCTTATGGCGGAGAAGGGAACAGCACACTTCCGATTAGCATTTCAAACAGAGGAACCGCTACTCGTACATATAACATCAGCTATAGCTTTACAGATAACCCAGGCGGCGGCGCAAGCCTTAGCTTCAGCAATACAAACATAACCGTTGCCAATGGCGGGACGGATAGCTTTTATGCCACTATAGCACTTTGCGAAACCGCTCGTTCCGGCATTTATGAAGGCTATGTCTATATCAATTATGGTGGTTCACCCGTGGCAAGAATGCCTTTTGCGGTAAGGTTTGTTAGGCTTTTCACAGTCACAGGTCCGGCAGTGTTCAACATATTTGACTTGCTGCCCGGCGCGGCTTGGACCGTTGTCCCCGGCGGCGACGCTACCGGTATTAACATTTCCGTCACGGGCGGCGAGTACAGGTTTGACAATGTCGGCGGCGGCTTTCCCAACGCACGGCAGAATTTCAACGCTATCCCGATTCCGCGAGACGATTGGGAAGACGCCGTGCTACACTTCGACTTTACCGTAGCATCGCAAGCCAGCATCATCTTTTTCAACAACACCGCGGCGGTCAGGCTGACGAACGCACTCTCGTATGTCGGTGCCAACCGTCCGCTTGCCAATGCTGTTGCTGACTTATCCGCCGGCAATTATTCCGGCGCTATACCGCTGAGCGACCTGTTCGGCAATACATGGGCGGGCAATCCCGGTCCGCTGTTTACCGGCGATGTGTTTCGGCTTGTCGGAATGCGTGTGTTTGCCGTTACGGGTGACGTGACTTTCCGCGAGTTCAGCATTCGGCACCCGGCATGCGCTGACTGTTGTCCTGTATGCAATCA
>WRAI01000043.1 GCA_009780275.1 Oscillospiraceae bacterium
AAGCCTCAGTTTCAGTAATGCGTCGGCGTAATATTGAGCCATCATCCAATCGACGACAAAGTAACTTCCCCAATAACAACGGCGCGACGACAAGAACGTCCTGCGCATAGAATTCAGGAGAAATGCGGCTCATATGTTTTCTATCTGCCAATCGATTGGCTCTAAACCATGCTGTGCTAGAAAAGCATTTGCCTGCGAAAAATGCTTGCAACCAAAGAAGCGCCCTCCTGCCAGTGGGCTGGGATGCGTTGCCTGTAAAACCAAGTGCTTCGAATTGGTAATCAGACCAGCTTTACTTTTCGCATCATTACCCCAAAGCAAAAAGACAATCGGTGACTCCTTTTGATTCAACTGCTCAATTACTGCTGTCGTGAACTGTTCCCAGCCCTTTCCAGCATGGGATTTACTCTGTTTTTCCCGCACACTTAAAACCGCGTTCAGCAACATAACGCCTTGTTTGCTCCACTTGACAAGATGTCCATTATTTGGCACATAACACCCGACGTCGTCGGCAATTTCCTTGAAAATATTTTGCAGCGACGGCGGCGTCCGTGACGGTGGCTTTACTGAAAACGACAGCCCATGTGCCTCCCCGGGATTGATGTAAGGATCCTGCCCCAAAATGACCACTTTCGCATCGAATAGCGACGTATACCGCAACGCGTTAAACAAATCATACATATCGGGATAAATGACCCGCGTACTGTATTCATGTTTGAGAAATTCTCGTAGTTCTAAGTAATACGGCTTGGCCATCTCAATCGCCAAAAACTCATCCCAGTCGTTGCCCAGTTTAATCATTGCAATGCCCACCTTTTTGACAGTTTTCGCGATCATCATACCACGATGAAGTCCAAATTTCAAGTCCGGGGCACCCTATTCTGTTGTGCCCCACAAATGGTTCTCTGTACACCCGTTGCTAATCAAAGTTGTATCCAATACCATGTTGGCTTCGAATAACTCCATAGCATAATAGTTTATCGTTCGATGCAATGATCTCCCCTCACCCTGCCAGAAACTGATTTCCACTAACTGCTGTTCAATGTGGTTGACCCAAAAGTTGTTCCCACGGCGTGTTTGCTCCTGCGACACAAAGCGCATATTGCTAGGCAGGCGGTCGTATATGGTGAAAAAGCCCACGGTATCAGGCGGCAGTTCCACATAAAAATCAATCCTAAATAAATCGCCGTCGCGTACCATGCTCCGCTGTATGTTGATGCGGTTGCCGCCGGCACTCCAGTTTTCTGCACCTGAGCCGTAGAATTCGATATGAAAGTCTGTCGCGCCGCTGACAGGAGTTAAGTTCAATGCAGCAAATTGCGCTTGGGTCAAGTGCAGAGTTTTGTGATTGAAGTTTTCCAACCGAACCGTATGTGTAATGTTGTTCAATTCATATTGCACTTCTGATACCGTTTCTCCCAAAAGGTAAATTGTTCTGACGAAGTTGACGCGTTCAGCGACATCGCTGACGTATAGATTATCATAGCCACGATTGACATGCGCCCAAGCGGCTTGCGGATCTAGAGTGGTGTTGATAAACAGCAGCAATGTATTAACTGTTTCGTTGTCAACGCCGGACAAGTTTTGCGGTGCGACAAAGCCATCCATCAAAACCAGTGCCCCACTGTCATCACCGAGGGCAATCAGCGCTGCCGCCAGGTATAGCCTTGTCATATCATCATCTGTTTCTAAGTTGCCAACTTCATCTTGTATAACAAATAAAACAGGCTCACCAACACCTGCCAATGCCAGCAATGCAGCTGCCCGCATGGTGGGAGACACGCTGTGCGCCTCAGCCAATTGCACTTGAATATATTCGCTAAGGCGACGGGCGTTGATAACATTAGGGAAGATAGCAGCAAACCGTGCCGTATAGTAGAAGTCGGCATCTTCGTAAATCAACTGCGGAATGCCACCTGAATGTGCCTGAACATGCGCTCGCAAAGCGTCGAAATCTGGCTCGCTGCCAAAAAAATAATCGATATACGCGTTGGCCGCTATATAATCCGTTCGGTAGGAATTGACGGTACGAATGTTGTTAAGAATATTAACAATCGGACCAATATTGGCGTTAGTCAGCGTAACGCGCACGGGCAGAGGACGCATACTAAATGCACCAGAATCAATCGCGCCTGAGTCGTCATCAAGCCGCCTTGTTGCACGAAGCGGTAAAATCAGCCCGGTTTCTGCAACGGTAAAGGGCAACTCAATCGCGTCACGCTCATCGCCGAACGTCGCCGTTATTTGGATAACATAGGCACCCGCATCCAGTTTACCAACGTTTACTATGGCGCGCCGCCGCGATGTTTGCTTGCCTGTGTGAATCGTTTCACCGTCTTGCAGCACACTGTACGTGACATCAATCTCAGCCAATTCTGAGCCGAACATCCTGACCAGCGCAACAATGTCGTCACCGGCGATAAACTCGGATGTTATTACAGCATCAATATAAAAATCTAAGTGCGAAGTAATATTCTCTCTGACATCACCCGCATAGCCATCTTGGGTCAATCCGATGGCTGTCACCCGCCATGAGGTGACTTGGTCAGGTAGGATGAATGTTAAGCTGCCGTTGCCGCTGCTGTCGGTTTGTACAACCTCAAATATCGGGTTGTCAACAAAATTCTCGCGGAATGTTCCGTCTTCACTGCCACCGCCATTGCCGCCATATCCACCATCTCCCGACGTTGTCCCAAACTCATGCTGCCGGTGCGAAGCAAACATATAGAACTCCATTGCCCATGGACTTATCCGCGCACTTTGATACAGCCTGGATAAAAAATTGGCTTCATGGTAGTGGTCGGGCAGACTTGTTTCATCAACAACGCTAATCAGCACCTGCGCGTTGGGCATTGATGTTTGAATGTTTGCCGTCACTTCATCCCCCGGCTTGTAACGCACTTGATCAAAATCCAGCCTAATATCCAACTCGCGCTGGGTATGGTCAAATGTTACCGTAGCGGGTGTCTCCACTGGAAAAATATATTGCCCGTCGAAATACGCACCGAAGATGGCAACGCTGCTTATCATTTCCTCCGTAAACATAACAGATGCATTTTGCGGGTTGCTGACCGCCGTTGACAGCACATTGTCCCTTGCGACGATGGTAAGCAATTGCCCGCTGGTGATAGGTGAAAATCCGTCATTTGTGATTTCAGCAGACTGCCACGGCCACCACGGCCTTGACCCCTCCATTAGTGATATTTGTGTCGTTTCGCCGATACCTAAAGTATCGTCTTCCAAAGCGAGGCCAAAGTGCCGTATCGCCGACTCTTGACGATAAAAGTGCCATCTATGCCATAATCCTACAACCGTTTCGCGGCCGCTTGAATCGTTGTACCTAATTTCCATGGCGTAGTTGATAAGCGGATCATTTGATACAGGTAAATCGGTGATTTTGGCACGGCCGTTTGTCGTACGCCCAGGTACTGTGCGATAGAGTGATTCAGTGGTGTTAAATTCATAGACATTGATGGTGCGCCGATTGATATAGTCATAATTTTGATGTAAAACCCGGCGGGTAGTGACGTGCCGCGTAATCAAAACGGTAAAGTCGACATCGACTGGCGCACCGCGAAAAATGTCGGGATCAAGGGTTGAACCACCTGATATGTTAGCGTAGTACCCGTTGATTCTGTCGATGAGGATTTGGCTTGTCGTAATCGTTGCTGTGCTGCCGCCTGCATATTCATGCTCCATCATAATGTCACGCGGCACAACAATATAAGGCAAGCTGATATTTTGCGATACATCGGTGTCACCGACGGTTGTGAACCAAAATTCGGCCCATCGCGGTTGCCACGATGACCAGTTATCGTCCTCCGTAATGGGCAAGCGTCCCGCAGCTCGTCCGTCGCTGTCTGTTGTCCAAAATGTTTCTTCGGGATTGCCGTGACGTAACCTCAACCCTTCCACAGGAAGATCCGCAAAAGTGGTCACAAATATTTCGCCTTCGGCGTATTCGCCCAATGCATAGGCAATTCTATCCAACGATCCCTCCAACACGTGATCAAGGTTGGTGTAATTGTAAAAACGCACCCAAGCCGACATAAATCGCTCTCCGTTAGCGGCTACTTCGACGTCCATATAACCGCGCATGTTGGTGACCGGCACGCGCACAGCAAAACTGTTGAAGGCATCCAATTCAATTGGCAATTCCACTATATTGCCAATATGCAAGGTGAATACATCATCGGGAGAATGTGTGTGCCCATGACGCGGCTTAATCACGCCGAAAACATCGACGGTGTCATTGGGGCGATAGCGCGGACGATCAGTGTACATATAGGAGAGAAACCTGTCGCTAGGCAGCAGCTCCCGTTGTCCAAACATTGGCATGGTGTAGGCAAACGCCAAATAGTTGCCGTATTCGACGGTAATCGCGGCGCGGTGGTTTTGCGCCACGTCGACAATGGCGATGCCGTCATTGTCGGTAGTTGTCGTTATGCCGTCTATGTTGACCTGCGCACCATTAGCAGGTTGTCCCGTTGCCGCATCATGTACCCAAAAGACAGCCTCTCCATTGATGGACACCGAGTAAACCGACAGGGCAGATACTTGGATGAATTTATGCAGCACAGCGTTGACATTATCCTGTATCGATCGAATTTCAGCGACATAGTAGCCTTCCGGCAAGGTGCGCTCTAAAAAGAGGTAGAAGAAACTATCGTGCTGATTGGCAAATTCACGCGCTTCGACTTCAAATGTATCGACAAGTGTTTTCGGTGTATCGGCATCGAAGTGGATAAAATGCTCCGCCGCTTGCAAAGTGTAGAGGCTGACATAGAAATCGCGGCCGCTAAAGCCGCTGAATATATCCAAGGCAATGAACACCTCGTTCCACGGCAGAAATGTTTCATAAACATCACCGGATATAGAAAATGGCGATTGTGCCATTTCTCCCCATTGAGTCGTAAAAGAAAAAGTATATTTCTCCGCCAACACCTCGCCCGTAACACTTTCCAGTCCGCACTGAATCGTAATTGTATATGTTGTATCGGAATCCAATGAAGCCGGGGTAAAGATATATGTATTGCCCCTTCGGAAGAACCGTCCCTCTGTCATCGGCACAATAACAAAAGCCTCTTCAAAATTGCCGATTAACTCTTGACTAAATGTGATTTCAATGCCAGTGTTGACGGGGACTTCGTGGGTATTATTTGCCGGCGTAGTTGCTGTTATACGGAAAATATCTTTAGTTTGAAATGCATGAGATGCCACTTGCCGCCCCGGCGGGCTGTACACAAAATTGAAGACTTGGTTATTGGCAAGATTCTCATCAAAGCGCAACAAGAAAGCGTTGTCAGGCTGTGCTTCCAAGGTAAAGTCCTCACCGCTTCGTACGGAAAGGTAGGCGTACAAATGCTCTTCTGTCAGTGTTTGCACTTCCGATGTAATCAAAAAGCCGGAGTAAATCGCAACGCCTGCCTTAGTACTGTCTATAGCAGTAATGTCGATGTCGCCTAAGGCTGTCGGCGCGATTGTAAACGCTTCATCACTTACAGCAGGCAACTCTGATGTCGGAAGTGGGCCTTCCACACCGATAAAATGACCAAAGGGCAGAAGAGTCATTGCCAATAATATAGCAACTATGCCTATTTTCTTTTTATTCACATATATCACCCTCTCATAAAATGATTACGGAAATTGAAAAAACAACATTATTGCTATCATTCTATCACAGCGCATTTATAATTGCAACAAATAAAAATCTTTTTCATTACACAAAAACTGTGCCTGCTATTTTTATATAACAACTAGCCCTTTAATCCCTTCTTGACAAAAGCCACAACAAACAGTACAACCAATACGGCAATATTAGCCCCAATAATGGTAAATGATTCCACTAAGTTTACATCAGGTTGATAACCATCTACAACATGAAAGCTGTTCATCACCACGTTCAATTGTTGCGTATAGAAAATATTGAATACGCGCCCTATTGTTTCGTTAAACGGCGCAACCATCGGGCCTGTGCCGAGCAGCATGGCAATCGGCATCGCCAGTCCTGTTGCCGCCTGTTGGTTCTTGGCAAAAATGCCGATTGTTAATCCCAGCAAAATCGATGCTATAACGCCCGACATAAAAATGGCCATAAAAAGCCCAACCTGTTGTCCGCTCAGCCGCCCCATCAGAGCAAACGCGACTGCCGGAAATAAGCTAACAAAAAAAACCACACCTCCAATACCTAGTAAGTAGCTCAGCGGCTTCACACCCGCCATAACGAGAAAACGCAAGCTTTTAGTCTCTCTGTCCTCAGCGATAATGCCGGCAACAAAGGGCACCAACGCCATGCCGACAAACGCCGCCGACATCATCGTAATAAACATCGTTTCCGGCCCGTCAAAGCCGTAGCTTCTCGCAACGAAGTGCGTCATGGCAAACGCCACCGCAGGAAAAACAATAAATTGCATCAAAGTAGCTTGATTGCTGTAAATGTCTTTGATTTGTTTCTTAAAAATTGATTTCACACTGTTCATTCTAATCCCTCCCCGGTTAATGTTACAAACACCGACTCTAAGTCCATCACAGTCTTGATAGCATTATGGCGTTGACAAATGTCTTGCGGCGCACCGTGTTCTACGATTGCACCTTTGTGCAATAGCACAACGCGGTCACAAAGGCTAGTGGCTTCTTCCATATTATGAGTTGTTAAGAATATCGTTGAGCCTTGGTCACGCAAGTCTTTAATTAGCTTATGAATGCTCCGCGCTGTCATGGGGTCGAGTGCGCTTGTCGGTTCGTCGAGGAAGAGTATTTTTGGCTTATGTAGCACCGCCCGCGCCAACGCCAAGCGTTGCCGCATTCCGCTGGACAATTGCGTAGCGATGGTTTTGTGTGCTTTATCCAACCCAACGCGCTCCAACGCCTCGACTGTTCGTGACCGCGGTATGCCGTAAATATCTTCAAAAACAATGAGATTGTCAAGGCATGAAAGACGAGGGAATAGCCCATCTTGCGCCAACATTAGCCCAATTTCATTGCTTGTTGCATTGACATGGCATTCTCCGCTGTCAGCAATCAGTTGTCTTGTTAGAATATTGATAATTGTCGTCTTGCCCGCGCCGGAAGGTCCGAGCAAACCAAAAATCTCACTTTCTCTGGTCTCAAAGGTGACACCTTTCAGCACGGTATTTTCACCGAACGATTTACCAACATTTTTCATACTTACACTAATCATATTGCACCTCTTCGAATTGACTGTATCCTGTTTTTTCTAAGTAGATTCCCAATGCGTTCCCGATAAACTCCTTATCAAAGGCATTCTTTTCACGCCACTCGCTATCGTCGATAGACAGACCAGCTTTCATAAGCTTAGACATCATGTTCATATCACCATCAGTAGAACTCTTTATAAAATCCCACCAATCCTCAGCAAGTGCTTGACATTTTTCACTCTCGGGACGATATCCGGCTTTTTGCAGTGCCGCAGCCCGCTGCATCAGACGGTTTAGGACTGTTTGTGCTTTGTTTGCCTCACCCTTGCCCTTATGTTTATATCGGTCATGAAGATGCCCTGCTACCGTATCATCAAGATATTTTAATATCCAATATGAATCGTTTTTGACTTGCAACATTGCGATAATATCAGCATATTTTGCCCAGTCAACGACTTCCATTTTTGCAACTTCAGCGTTCAACTTTTCGAGAGATTGCAACACTTCTTTCAGCAATTTAATCTTTTCTCGCATACTGGCTGCCTGCTCGATGAGCACACTCGACACTTCTGCCGGCGTGTTAATCGAGGGCAGCCGTGTCTTGATGTCTTCAAGTGAAAACCCCAGATGTTTTATAGACTGAATTTGATGCAACTTGACAATATCTTTGTCTGTGTAAAGCCTGCGCCCGCCTTCGCTTTCTGACGATGGCGAGAGAATACCCTCTTTATCATAATATTGCAATGTACGGACAGTCACACCCGCTTTTTTAGCAATCTCCCCAACCGTCATATAGCCCTTTGGTATTGCTCTGTATTTTTCCACTTTCATACCCCCTGTTTCCTATAACAAAACATAGTATAGCACATTACGTAACGTCATGAGCAAGACTTTTTTAGAATTTTCGCAAAAAATAAAAATCGACTCTGCGCATCTGCAAACAGAGCCGATTTGTTCAATACATCACAATGACACAATTGTCTTATCTACTGCTACTTTGTTGATAATTTCTTTGCCTGAGCGGCACTGGTCAAATGTGCCTCGTTCAATCTCACCAATCACGGCATTGAGCAATTTTCCATAATATGCCTGCGCGGTTATTCCCGTTGTCGTCTGATGAAAATGCTGCTGACTCTCGTGCTCAGCAATATTTCCGTATTCTTCTTTCACTTGCGCGATTAATGTTTCACGTCTTTTCATGCAGTACTCCCCTCTCTTTCATATCTGCCTAGTATTATGCAAAACACAGAAATTATGCTATACTGATTAAATTACATAGGAGATTGCGGTGATATCGAACGGTATCTTGGATTCAATCTTAAAAGTGTCTTGCATTTCAACCACCCTTATGGTACAATACCTCGACATAGCAACAAATTATTGAGAACGGGAAAAGGAAACAGGTGAAAATCCTGTGCGGGTTCGCCGCCGTAACTGTGTTGTTATGTTGAAATCTTATTTTCAACATAACAAGTTCGTTCTTTCAGCAAGGCAAACCGCATTGCCTTGAACGCCATTGGTGTTACTACTGAGAAGGCGAAAGAATGTAACGCAGTAAGCCGGAAGACTTACCTTTGATGAGCAACAGCCGCGAAACCGGCGTTTGTACGACAAATTGCTTATCACTCATACAACTACCAAATAGCCTTGTGAGGCATAACAGTGTTTTGTTGCTATACAAAAAAACAAGAGGAGAAATGCAAAATGAAGAAAAAAACATCTATTTTGTCATTGATTCTGGTTGTGCTGTTTGCGGTAGCAGCACTCACCGGTTGCAATGGCGCAACACCACCCGAAGCGTATGAGGGTGATAATGTCCAACAAGTTGGACAAGGCAGCACGACATTCCGATTAGAGGTCACAGACCCAAGCGGCGAAGTGTCAGCTTGGGATGTCAGCACTGATGCTGAAACCGTCGGTGCGGCTCTTCTGGAAGTCGGTTTAATTGACGGCGATGAGTCTGAGTGGGGGCTGTTTGTCACTTCTGTCAACGGAAATTCTGCCACTGACGGCTACTGGTGGGCGTTCTGGATTAACGGCGAAATGGCACCAATGGGTGTAGATTCTACTTACATTGAAGCCGGTGTAACCTATGCCTTCGTCTACGAATCGCTCTAAGTTTTCAACACAAGAATTGGCCATTTTTGCCGTTCTTGCAGCGATGATGCTCATATCGCGTATAGGCTTGCAGGGCATTAAAAATATCCATCCACTCGGCATGATGATTGCCGCTATGACGCTGACGTATCGTTGGCGCGCACTCGTACCACTCTACGTCTACGTATTGCTGGATATGCTCTTTTCAGGCTTTGCGTTTTGGATTATGCCTTACTTGTATATCTGGCTGCCGTTGTGGGGCATGTTTATGCTAGCAGGAAAAGTCAAGCTACCGGATTACGCAAAAGCACCTGTCTACATGATATTATGTGGCCTGCACGGCCTTGCGTTCGGCGTTTTATATGCGCCATTTCACGCGTTATGGGCCGGACTGAGTTGGAACGGCATGATTGCCTGGATTGTATTCGGGTTTCCATCAGATATCATTCACGCCATCGGAAATTTCGCGGCAGGGAGTTTGATTATTCCACTGGCATTATTGCTGAAGCGATTGGATGAAACGCGGCTATAACGAAAAAGAGCGGCAAATGCCGCTCTTTTTCGTTATAGCTAATTGCACAGCACAAGAATAAGGGCGAACTCAACGCGCGCTTATGCTCGCTTATTTTTTCCAACGCTTTAAATTCGGGAACAGCGCGACATGGGCATGGAGTGGTGGACAGTTAATGTGGTGTGTAACATTTCGTTACCCCCCCCCCCCCCATCTTTAGATACTGGGGGTAGACTTTTTCCCCCCGTTGGGGTATGCTCTTGGGGGGGGAGGTGGCATTCGCTACCCCATGCCACCCCCCCCCCGGCAAGGCCGGTGGTTTATATTAGTGAGTATGGAG
>WRAI01000044.1 GCA_009780275.1 Oscillospiraceae bacterium
GGCAACTCCAAGCCGCACTCGATGACACGGATAATACGGAGGTAGTCATAAGCCTAACAAATCCGACAACAATTAATGCCAATGTCACTATACCACCCAATACAACCTTGCGTGTGACGGGCTCTTGGTTTAACATCAATGCGTCATGGGTAAATAATGGCACACTGATTATAGAGAATACTACTATCATTTTTGGCGCAGCTACCCTCACAAACAACGGCACGATAAACAACAACTTTACTTTGGATAGTGACGGCACAATAAACAACAATGGTACAATTACAGGCAACCCGATTATAGGCACAGGCACTATAAATGTAAATGGCGGCACATTCGTAGTGGAAAATTCGGCACAACTTAATGCCGCCCTCACCGCCATCGGCACAGGCACAGGCACGATACGGCTTGGGGCAAATCTTACAGGCACAAATCAGCACAACACAGGAATATCTATCAGCGGCACGACAGACATTACGCTTGAAACAAACAACTTTACACTGGACGTTGTAAACACAGGCGGTATCGGATTGCTTGTAGAAAACGGCGCACAATGGCAACTCAACGACAACGGCGGCGGTGCGTTTAATGTAACAGGTACAACGGAAGGGTTACGAGTAACAAACGGTTCGGCTGTAGTTACCAATGCTGCAGGAACAGCAACGTTGGGTCTTGGCGCACACGCTACAGGCTCAAATAGTTTTGTAACAGTCAGTCAGCATGCCATAGGTAACGCCACAGGAGCGGGTGCTTTCTTAGGAGGAACAGTCGTTGTAGGAGGTAATGTAGATGGCGGCGGTGCAGCTGATGCACATGGTGCAAATGCAAGCGGCAACGGCAGTACAGTAACCGTCAATGGAAATGCAATAGCTTTTGGCAACACCAGCAGTGCTGCAAGAGCAGTTAATGGCGGCGAAGTAACCGTTACAGGCGATGCCACAGCTACCGGCACAAACAGCGTGGGCGCACGGGCATTAACCGGAGGCACTGTAAATATTGGTGTAGATGCTACAGGTGGAATCAGAGGTGCATTAGCAAATGGTTCAGGTTCTGAGGTCAACGTCACAGGCGATGCCTCGGCAAGCGGCGCGAACGGTAATGGCGCGAGAGCGGAAAACAGTGGAACTGTCAACGTAGGCGGCAACGCAGAAGGCGTCGCAAGAGGCGCTATTGCCATAGGTGCAGGTTCCGAAGTTAATGTTACAGAGGATGCTATATCAACCGGCGCACATGGTTATGGTGCAGGTGCGGAAAACGGCGGAGAAGTTACCGTAGGGCACGATGCGATTGCCACCGGCACAAATCACGTTGGAGGGGCTATTGCCACCGGCAATAATTCTCGCATTGAAGTAACGCGCGATGCCATAGCGACCGGCACCACCAGTGCAGGAGCAGGCGCTGGTTCCGGCGCAACAGTTATAATTGGCAGACACGCCATAGCCAACAACAATGACAGTTGGACAGTAAACTCCACAGGCGGGGATATTACCGTCTATGGTGATGTTTCCGCAAATGGAACAAATGCAAATGGTGTACGGGTTAATGCGGGCGGAGCTGCTTTCATCGGCGGTAATGTTTCAGCAACCGGTACAGGCGGCGTGGGTGCTCACGCACTCGGCGGCGGACAAATCACAATAGGCGGCACAATAACCGCGACAACTTATATAAATATTGCATACACAGCCAGGGCTCAAAACAGCTATGACACACCCACAACCAAGGCGGGCTATTTCACATACGATAATAGTCCAGCAACACCTGTATCAACCGTATGGGCAAGAGGCGCGTCACCCGTGCTGACAATCGGCACGGTATCACGCACAAGCGATACAGAAGCCACCGTGACATTTACAAGCACACAGTCAGGAAACCGTTTCCACCAAATTGACGGAGCAACACCTGCAAATGCGACGGCTCTTGTGACTTCCGGTCAAAACTCAGCAGCCATGACAGCAACGACAAATACAATCAGCCTCACCGGCCTTACCGCAGGGGAGCGCACAATCTATATAGCAGGTCAAAACGGAGCGGCGCAGACAAGTAATATGCTGACGGTGGCTATTCCGGCGTTTGAAATACCCATCACCGGCGGCGTTATCACAGCAACAGCCCCGGTAAACGGCGCAACTGTAGCAGCCGCAACGGCTACCATGATAAACACAACGCCGAGCGCAATCACATGGACGCACAGCGGTGGAACGCCGGCAGGTGTAAACTTTGGGGCGAACCGGGTATATACAGCCGTATTTACATTGACGGCGAACGTCGGATTCAACTTCAATGGACTTCGGGCAGACACGCTGACCGTGGCCGGAGCGACAGTTACACATTCTATGGTGACTACAGGCAATTCCGTAACGGTTACGGTGGTATTCCCGATGACAGCGGCACAAGGCGGCACTGGCGACAGCGGCTATGGTTGGAACCCACCAACAACAGCAATAACACCGGGACAAATCCCGCTTGCAAACTACGAACCACAAATCGAAGAGCCGCAATTCCCGTTCATCGATGTCACAGTCACAGACTGGTTCTACCCCTATGTCAGAGCGGTATGGGAAAATCAACTTTTCCAAGGCACAAGCCACAACCTATTTACACCACAGGGCAACATGACTCGTGCGATGTTCGTACAAGTGCTTGCCAATATGGAGAGCGTAGACCTTGCCGTATATGAAACGGTTTCTTCAACCTTTGGTGATGTTTCTTCCACAGCGTGGTATTTCGCAGCAATCGAATGGGCGGCAGGACAAGGGCTGGTACAAGGTGTAGGCAACGACAACTTTGCGCCAAGCACCCCCATTACGAGGGAGCAAATGGCGGTCATGCTTCATAACTATGTTGTAAGCCGCAATATCGAGTTACCACAAGATACAACACGCACATTCACAGACCAAGACGATATCTCTTATTGGGCGGTTGATGGTGTACTGGCGATCCAAGCCGCAGGCATCATCATGGGTCGCCCGGATGGCAGATTTGCCCCAAGAGATACGGCAACCAGAGCAGAAGTAGCGACCATCTTTGCACGGTTTTTGGAAGCTACGGAATAATTTATCTGTTATAAAGATAAGAAAACGGCGTAGCATCGTGCTGCGCCGTTTCCTGTCGTAAAAGCCCCGTGTTTCGGGGCTTTGATTTTCGCTATCAATCGCTTATGAGGCACATTACCCCAAAAGCATGGCGAGGCCGATTCCAAGCAGGAACAATAAAACCCAAGCGAGTACAGTAATACCCGTACAGATCAGGACTCTGATGGGTGTTGACAAAGTGGTTTTTGATACGCTCACACATCCGGCAGCGCCGCAGAACCCGATAACAGCAGGAATTGCGCCACCCAAGCTGACAATGGGGATCAAGATGCAAAGAACAGCAAAGACCAATACCCAAGCAGGGCGTTTCACGTATACTTTACCGCTTCTTACGTATTGACCGTCAATCACGACATCCGGCTCTTTGCTCTCAACGACAAGGCGTGCCTCTTTGCCGTCCAACATAAATCCTTCGTCAAATCCAAGGATCATACTCCAAAAACTGGCTTTCACTTCGATTGGTACGCCGTTGGCAGTCAGTACGTGCTTGCCTTTTACTTTCTCGTAGGAAAAAGAATAATCTTTTCCATCAATCTGGCTTACCCATTCTATTGGTTTTTTCATTGTATCCTCCAAAAAATTATAAATTCGTTACACCGTCCGTACCAAGCACGAGCAGCATACATATTGTACCATATCATACAACAAAATTCTACAAAAAAACAAAAACGTTGAAAATGCTTCAACGTCTCACGCTGAGACTTTGGGAGAGATGACAAAAATACCAATAAATGCAATTTCGTGGCTGAGAATAGATTCTTGCAAAAGCGGCAAACTATTTTTATATCGATAACAATATGAGGAGAAAAATGATGTCAAACGAAAACAAAGCAAACGTAGACTTGATCAGCCTGCCGATGCTCGCAATGAGTGAGATACCGATCCCGAACGCGGATGCGAAGCGGATCGTGGCGCTTGTAAAAGAAGACGGCCGTATTTCAGGATATCAGCTATCGGACGGTACGGTTTTGGATAAAGATGCAGGCGTAAGGCTTGCGAAGCAGGGCGGCATTCGTGGCGTAGGCATCGCAACGAGAAATGGCAGCGAATACCTGAAGTCTCTTCCGGACGGCACCGAAAACAATAACTTGGGAAACCTGCCCTCCATTTCACAATAAAAGCGGATCCACTTCTTCAGGCCGGCGCGGCATAAAGCTTCGTCGGCTTGTTCAATGTCTTTTGCTTTCTACTCGGTAAACCAATTTCAGAATGAATATCTTGACAATGGCGGTGATCGGCACCGCGATCACCATGCCCAGTATGCCTGTGTAATACCCTGCGATCGTAATCGCAAGTAGGACAGTCAAAGGGTGCAGGCCTGTTTTGGAGCCTACAATTCTGGGGTATATAATATTCCCGTCGATTTGTTGTATGACGATCATGACGATGACTGCAAGGATGCCTTGTGTCAGCCCATCTGTAAAAACAGCGACCAGAAACGCCGGAATCATACCGAGAATAGGGCCGAAATACGGGATGATGTTTGATACGCCCGCAAAAATCCCTATGAATACCGCAAATTGAACGCCCAGAATAGAGAGTGCGATCGAAGTTAAGATGGCGACGATCAGGCCGTCTAAAAGCGCGCCGCGGATGAATTGCGACAACACCATATTGACCTCGAACAACGTTTCGCGCACGATGGCGTTTGTTTTTTGCGGAAGCAATAAGTGAAATGTTTTTCTGCATAAACGTAAAAAGAAAGATTTGTCTTTTAAAAGGTATATGCTGATGACAAGTCCGATGACCATATTGATGATGCCACCGCCGATGCCCACGACCACA
Source organism: Oscillospiraceae bacterium (assembly GCA_009780275.1). Lineage (NCBI taxonomy): Bacteria > Bacillati > Bacillota > Clostridia > Eubacteriales > Oscillospiraceae > Oscillospiraceae bacterium. The sequence continues at coordinate 4,875 of WRAI01000044.1, forward strand.
CTTGCAATGGAGGAGGGCGTGAAGCTGTTTGAGAACCAGTTTAAAACAACGTTCGTTGCTTCGTTGATCGTATCACTGACGATGTCTTGCGGAAGCGATGCGGCCCATTCTTGAATCGCGGCTTCATAAGCGATAAAATGGTTCATGAGATCGGAAACGGCGTATCGTATGCCGACAAACACGAATTGATCAAGGATCAGAACCGCAAAACCGTATATAATGAAACAAATGGTCGCGATCAGCAAAACAAATGTGACGATGACACTAATGAAAAATCGTGTTTTCTTTCGGCGCTCATATTGAATCGGATCTTCCGGCATTTTGAAAAAAGCGCGCGACATGATCGAGAGATCGATGAATTCTACGGCAGGGCTTAAAAAATAGGCGATGACGATGCCGATAAAAAGCGGGGTCAGCGCGGAACCGGCGCTCGACAAAGCGGCAACAGCGACTCCGATGATAGCCCCGAAATTTCGAATGACCATATAAAGGAGATAGAGCAGTGCGATTGTTACCGTGCAGAATAAGCTCCATTTCATAAGCGTTTTATCATTCAGCAAGTTTTTCAGTTTGATCATAAACAGGACTCCAAGAAGTTGATATGATATTAGTATGACATGAATGATGCGTCGCCAAACGAAAAAACTCAAAAAAAATCAAAAAAGGCAAAAAAAGCGCTTGACAGTAGAAGTGAAAGCTGCTAATATTAAAAAGCTGCATCACCCGAAAGGGAACATCGCAGCAGGCCAAAAGGCCTTATGAACCTTGAAAACTTCATAGTGCAGGAACTTGATCGTGCGGAAGAATTAATTCTGTCCGAACGGTTAAAGTCAAAATGAAGTACAACCAAAAATTTGGTAAGATTTGATACATGGAAACATGTATCGGGTCACACGTACAATTCTTTAAAAAAAACAATGATTCACAAAAAAACAAAAACGCAAAAGTGTTTTGTTCTGTGAAGGAAAAAACTTCGATTTAAGAGCCTCGGCTTTTAGATACCACAAACAGAGAGTTTGATCCTGGCTCAGGATGAACGCTGGCGGCGTGCCTAACACATGCAAGTCGAGCGGTATATATTGGAATGAGATTTCGGTTGAATGAAAATATAGAGAGCGGCGGACGGGTGAGTAACGCGTAGATAACCTGCCCCATACAGAGGGACAGCCTCGGGAAACCGGGATTAATACCTCATAATGCTGAGATGGCGCATGCCATTTCAGTCAAAGATTTATCGGTATGGGATGGATCTGCGTCTGATTAGCTAGTTGGTAAGGTAACGGCTTACCAAGGCAACGATCAGTAGCCGGCCTGAGAGGGTAATCGGCCACATTGGAACTGAGACACGGTCCAAACTCCTACGGGAGGCAGCAGTGGGGAATATTGCACAATGGGCGCAAGCCTGATGCAGCAACGCCGCGTGAGCGATGAAGGCCTTTGGGCCGTAAAGCTCTGTCCTTGGGGAAGAAAAAAATGACGGTACCCATGGAGGAAGCCCCGGCTAACTACGTGCCAGCAGCCGCGGTAATACGTAGGGGGCGAGCGTTATCCGGAATTATTGGGCGTAAAGAGTGCGTAGGTGGTCTTGTAAGCGCGGGGTGAAATGCGACGGCTCAACCGTCGCCAGCCTTGCGAACTACATGACTTGAGTGCAGGAGAGGAAAGCGGAATTCCTAGTGTAGCGGTGAAATGCGTAGATATTAGGAGGAACACCAGTGGCGAAGGCGGCTTTCTGGACTGTAACTGACACTGAGGCA
>WRAI01000045.1 GCA_009780275.1 Oscillospiraceae bacterium
CCACTTGTGAGTATTCGCGGCCGAATAACAGGCTGGTTGTTGTGGCTCGGAAAGTATAAAGTTTAATTGAAAACAAAAAAGAGAATTAAAAGACATAAATCCCTTAATTCTCCCCGTTGTGGTCGGAGTGACAGGACTTGAACCTGCGGCCCCTTGACCCCCAGTCAAGTGCGCTACCAAACTGCGCCACACCCCGATAACTTGGCCATTATAACATGCAAAAAACCAATCGTCAAGTCCCAATTTTAATCATCCAATCAAATACGCCGCTACCAAAATCAAAGCAAACACGCCGCCCATGGCCGCGCAAGTGCCCTTAAAGCTGAGTTCAACACGCACAGCATGCCGTAAGAAAGACGTTTCGGCCGACACGTAGCGTTGCAGTAAATAAGCCGCACCCCAAGCCCCGGCGAGCAAAGCCAAATTGACAAGATGGTCAACGGCACCAAACGCCCGCGCCTGCATCGGAAATAACACCGCGCTGATAAAATAAATAGCACAAATAATAAAGACGGCAAGCTGTTTGCTGATATAAAATTGCGTGCAGTCAGGACACGATTTGCCGAACAAAATGCTGCCGAATCGCACAAACGCAGCATTCAACACAAGAAAGATAAGCAGTATCACCGCCCGCGCCGCTGTATCAGCGCGGAGCAGCACGGCATACTGTGTGGCAATCAGCCCCAAGAAAGTCAACAATATAAACCCGCCGAGTATCGGGCATCGCCGCAACACCCCACGAATCTGCGTCATATCACGTGTGCCGTAAGCAAAAACAATCATACCGACAATGAGAAATAAAGCGGCTTGCAGCAACGCGTACGTAATAATCGGATAGAGATAATCAACGCCGTCGGTGTTCAACACAACCATGATAAGCCCCAGTTGTGCCAACCCGCAATGTGTCAGAACGCGCTTAATATCTGTATGTGCCAACGCCTGCGCCGCTCCGGCGACTCCGGCAATAACCCCTAAAAAAAGGAATAATTCTCTCATCGCCACCAGCGCGAACACCGACTGTATGCGCAAAAAGAGATACAGCCCGCTTATCATATTGACACCGGCCAAAATGCCCGAGACGTCCGACGGCGCGCCCTCAGTTGGTACAGCTGCAGAGAACCAGCGCGATAGTGGGAAAATGGCGCACTTGAAAAGGACAAAGGTCATAATCAACGCATAAGGCAGCAACATCTGCGCATTGTCCAAGGTTGCCAGTGTCGCAGTCGCCGCGTCCATATCGAGTACGCCGGTCAGTGAATAGAAGTACCCGATGCCCAACAAAAAGAAAAATGAGGCCACGATGTTGAGCATAAAAAAGATCAGACCGTCATACATTGAGCGTTTCTTACGTTTATATAAGATTAGCACAGTGATGATAATCGAAACGACTTCCATCAGGACAAAGCGATTAAAAATATCTCGCGTCAAGAATAAACCGATTAACGCGCTCTCCCAAATAAACAGCAAAAACCAAAACAACCGGCTGTTCTGCTCATGCAAACTATACACAGACACAGCAAGAAAGATCAACGTCGCCAACAGTACAAACATAGCCGAAATATCATCGGCTCGTAACGTAATGCCTAAAACGCTCTCATAGTGCCCGATATTCGCTACCAGTGTTTCAGTACGTGATGCGATAAACAAATAAACGGCCACACCGGTCAGCGCGGCCTGCGCTGCGATGGCGACCAGCCTTGCCGCCCGCCGCGACGAAAACACGAACAAAAACACGGCAATCAAAATAGGAGCAGTAACGAAAATAGTCAGCATATATCAATACCCTTTTCTGCCGCACACTGCGGCCTTTTTCCGTAGGGCACAGTGACCCCAAGTGCTATTTGTCACTTGTGTCTACCAACCCTTTCAACGCCGTCCAGTCAGATGTCCCAAACTTTCGGTACAACGCAATTGCAATAATCAAGTTGACAGCCGTAACCGAAATGCCAATGATAATTGCTGTAATCATCAAGGCTTGCGGCAGCGGATCAGCAGCTGTTTCGGCAAGCGGATAAATCGGTGGCATTGCGCCATCAGTATATCCGATAGTCAAAAAGAAAAGGATGATAGCTGTTTCCATCAAACTGCACGCAATGATCGACTTAATGATCGTCTTGCTGATAAGCAGGCCATAAAACCCGATAAAGAACAACAGAATCGGTGCAAAGCGTACAAAAGTGTTAAAAGACAATGACATAGTTATCTCCTTTCAACGGCAACATAACGGAAGAGCAAGATTCCGAAACCGCACGTTACCTTGAACCCCAACAAAACGTTCATAGCGGTCAAATATATATTTTGGAAGGTTGGGTTCGCCAGCGCAGGAAAGAAGGCGGTAATGCCAAGAAAAACAACAAAGGCGGCCAAAATGATGATGGCTGCAAAAATAAGCTCTTCTAAACGCAAGAACTTATTTAGCGGCAAATCGTATAAATCATAGATAAGGTAACGGCAGATTAAAAAAGACGCCAACACAACGCCGCCCTGAAACGCGCCGCCCGGTGACGTAATGCCGTAAATGAGCAGATAAATGCCAAATAGCAGAACAAAGGGTGAAATCATACGCAAAGTAAAAATCGTCGTATTCGAACGCTCAATGCGCGTACACCTACGCTCCGCCCCTGGTGCATAGGTAGAGTCGTAATGCGACAAATGCAGCACTGCGACAACGCTAATGACCAAAATCAGGGCTTCAAACAACGTATCATATACGCGATAGCCTAAGTAAATGGCACTGACGGCATTCGTGCCGCCGACATCAGTGTGGAATCTATCCATAAACCGGTCGCGCAAATAAGGATTATCACCAACCGTTGGGGAAAAGGCAATAAATAAAGCCAGTAACCCCAGCACGAAGACAAACGGAACGATATATGTCAACATAATTCGCAGGGCATTGCCATTTGTTTTGGGCCTTATAATTTTGTTGTCAGTATTAAAGTCATAGTGCTTTTCGAGGCAAACAAGCAGAAAAATCGTTGAGAATGAGGTAATTGCTGCCTCGGCCAAGCCGATGTCGGGCGAGCCGAGCAATAAAAAACACGCCGCTGCAATCAACGAAAACACGCCGAGCCAAATCACAATCCGCGAAAAACATTTCTCGCACACAATGAACACACCGCATATGAGTAAAAATAGCAGCAATACTTGTATCATGCGGTGTCCTTTTCATCAGAATTTTTTTGGGTAGAAGGAGACATTTCTTGAGAAAAAGGGGATGCCTTTGAGGGTGAGTCCGACGTTTTTTGCGGTGCACCTTGACTAAAAAAAGCGCAACGTCCCAAAACATGTGCATTTAATGGGGCCAAAATGAGGATGATAATAAATAAAAGAGCCAACTTTCCGGTAAAAAAGCTAAATCCATGCCGGAGGGCCAGACCAAGAATCAGTGTAAGGCTGCCAACAATATCAATTTTCGAACTGACAAGCAATCGCGTGTAAAAGTCCCTATTGGTAAAAATGCCAACTATGCCAAAAAGCATAAAAACAAGCCCAGCGATGATGAAAATATAACTAAATATGGTCAATACACTCACTCTTTGCCCCTCTTTCCAATTGGCGCACCGTCGGCGCCATTGCCGCTGTTGCACAGCGTGTCGGCTTCTTTGGGAGCCCGCTTTGCCCTAGCCATGAAAAAACGTGCAATAAACATCGTGCCGATAAAGCCGAGCAGCGCATACATAAGTGCGATGTCTAACATATAGGCAATGTTGTGCAAAGAAGCAAACAACGCAATAAGCAACACGATTTTTGCTGTGATCAGACTTAAACCAAGCAATCTATCCCAATTTGACGGACCGCGGACAACGAGGACACCGCAAAGTCCCAAAAAGCCGATAATAACCCAGACAGCAATGCCTATAATCCCCATAATGCTCTCACTTTTCAACGCGTAAGAGCTTGCGCTCCAATTGTTGAACAATATTGGTAGACTGTATCGCGCCGGCATGATCTCGGCATGAATGAAGCAATAACGCAGTTAAAGTATTGTCTCGCAAGTCTAACAAAATTGAGCCCGGGGTAAGGGTAACCGAGTTGCCTAAGACGACTTTGAGAAAATCGCTTTGTACTTGTGTCTTAGCCGTTACAATATCGACTTTTGCTCCGATAAAAATGATTTTCATCACGTGAAACGCTGATATATATACCTGCCCGAGCAAATAAACAAGATACAGAATAAGTCGCCAAATGCAAAGGTTGCGCACAGGCTCAAACGGCAAGAGCTTTTCACAAATAATTATGCAGATAACGCCAAAAATAAGGCCTGGAATAATAGTAGTCCAAGAGAGTGCTTCGCCTAAGATGATCCATACAAATGCCAAAATCAGTACAAAAGATATACGACGGAACATGATATACCTACCTTCGCGCGACAACTCGCTCACATATTATTAACAACAAAAGAGCTGTTCGAAGAAAGAGCGCGGATTCTACTCACAGCATAATTCAGTATACACTATTTCGACAAAAAAAACAAGGCCTTTTAACGATGTATTATTGTTTGACAATCGGAAGAAGTTGCACTATACTGAAAAATAAGTATAAAATGAACGATACAGTCCAATTGAAGAAGTGGCGTGACGCAACCAATGGTCGACAAATTGCCGCTTTTATATTGATAGAAATTAGTCTTTGGTGAGGTATAGCTATGCAAGACATTGGACATCGTATCCGAATTTGCCGTGTGCGCAGCAATCTGTCGCAAGAGGCTCTCGCCGAAATCCTCGGCGTGACGCGGCAAGCAGTGTCAAAGTGGGAGCGTGGGCAGTCGTTGCCCGAGATTGTCAACATCATCATGTTGAGTCGATTATTTAACGTTACGACCGATGCCTTGCTCATCGGCGAACATCATACAAAGTGAGGAAAATAAACATGGAAACGATTACAATTAGTCGTATTCATTGACCAAGCGTGCCTCAACATTGTGCCACAAGCCTATGCCTCCATTGGAGTAAATGAGTCACGCTCATCTACTCCAATGGAGGCATAGGCTTTTACCCAAACTGCGTTTGAACAATATCAGCAAAAACGCACGAAATCTGTTATGCTTTGTCAACGGGTGAATTGAGATTTTTTCATTTTTAGTGGGTGGGGCGCGTGGTTGTCGGCTGATTTTGTAGGGCATGGCGTACTCCTTTCACGGCGAATTTTAGACATAAGAAACGCCGCGCAAGGGCAATCCCTGCTCGGCGTTTTGTTGTTCATAATATCAGTTTTTACGGCGTAAGTCGGCGGTTAGTCGTTAGCGGTGGAAATGCTTATTTTCTGCACCTCTGCATTATTTCAGCAATGCACGGTGACTTTGCTTTCATATAGCCGTCCATATCTTCTGGATAGTGTTTTGCGGCGAGTGTTTTTACCTCTGAATACCAATCCCTGTCTTTGGGAGCTGAGCGCAAGTAATCTCTAAACGCAATGTGCACTTTTAGTGCCTCAGAGTATTGGGGACACACATATAAATGGTGCTTCATTAAGTGTGGCTTATCTGTGTACTTGAATGCGTGTCGCTCTTTTGCGCCTAAATCGCCCTCGTGCGTATATCCGACTTGCTCCAATCTGTTTTTTACAACCTCAAAAGAGTTATAGTCTTGGATAACAATAGATATATCGATAATGGGTTTAGCAGACAATCCTTTAACTGATGTACTTCCAATATGCTCAATCACCACAATAATGCCATCTAAAACAGCATACAATTCACTTTTTATTTTTTCATACTCAATTTTCCACTTCTCGTCATACGGAACAACGACAACCCTTTTCATCTCCATACTCACTAATATAAACTACCGACCTTGCCGTGGGCGAGGTGGCATGGTGTAGCGAATGCCACTACTCACACCATGAGCATACCACAACGGCGGGATAAAGTCTACCCCCAGTATCTAACGATGGGGGGGGGGGGGG
>WRAI01000046.1 GCA_009780275.1 Oscillospiraceae bacterium
CAATGCGGGGGCTAACGAAAGGTGCCATAGCCATGCCGCCTTTTTTTACATCAAAGTCTACCGCCTTTGTCGGAAACATTTGTGTGCGCCTAAAAAACGTGTCTTTCATAAACGTAGTCATAGGCGGTTGTTGGTCTATCATTCGCATCATAAACCGGGGGTCGTAAATATTTACAGCCATTTCCTCACTCCTCCTTAAATTCGTGTTCCTCTGATAATCATGCCAATTTCCGTCATGCGGCGCATGTGGGTGTCGGCTGTGTCTGTGCCGCCAAAGCGCATAGACCTACGGTTAAACTCACCTTTAACATACATGGTGGATTTCGTTGTTGCACCGTCGGCTACGGTGAAATCGTCGCAGACTATGCCAATGGGCAAATTCGCCCCATTTGTGCCTACTGAATTTACAAGTGTGTATGTGTTATCGCCTGTTTGGGCGATAACATCTCCCCGCTGAAATTCCGCAGGGCCGGTAACGGTAATTTCCATTGTCACCGTCGGAAAACCGCCGGCAATCAAGCCGTCGGGTTTGAATTCACCTAATCTTGACATGGATAAACACTCCTATCTCCTAATATTTTTTGCACTCTCTCCGGCATGTGCCAATAGAGCTTCTTCTTCGGCGGCGTCATCCATCGGCGCACCCGCCGGTGGTACGTCTCCCGCTTCGTCAGCATCGGCCTGGGCAGCGTTCAAATAATTTACGCCTTTTTGCTTTTGAGCCTTAATCAGCTCTACGGCAAAATCTCCAGCGGTAACGCCTGTTTCGTACTTGGCCTTGCTGGTGAGTTCCTCCATGCCGGGCAGCGCCATGTTGTCAATTTCTTGGATTCGCGCCCTTTCGTTTTGTACACCATGCTCTACACCGGCTGTAAAAACAGCGTTGTAAATTTCGGGGTGCTTTGCTTTTAATTCTTCGAGATTCATAATGCTTTCCTCCTCTTGGATTGGGGTTTCTGTTGGTAGTTTTGCCTGTGGCAAAACAGGCTTGGCTGCTGGATTTCCTTCTGGTACGGCTTGTGCGGTTACTATTTGCGGCGTTGCATTTTCAAGTGGAATTCTTGCAGGCTGTTGTGCATGTGATTTAGCCGGCAACATGGCCACGAATTTCTCCTTGTTGCGTATTTTCGCAAGATCAAGCGGGAGTCCATTGAAAAAAGCCGTGGCCTTATCTTCGGAAAGATATGCCTCGACTTTTAACTCAGACACTTCATCTACCAAGCCCAATTGCAGAGCTTCTTTGCCGGTACACCATTTATCCTCATTCATCATCTGAATAATCTGCGCCCGGTCAATGCCTGTTTTTGCATGGTAAACGTCGGCCATACTCTCAGTTATCGTGTTTAAAATATCAATGGCCTTTTGCATTTCGTTGACATTTCCGAAAATACCCGTGGCCGGCAAATGAATCATCCATATAGAGCCTAACGCAGAGATGATTTTATCCCCTGCCATTGCAATAAGCGTTGCGGCGCTTGCGGCAATGCCGTCGTTGTAGGTGATAATCTGCGCCTTGTGGCTTTTCAGCAGGTTCATTATGGCGTATGCTCCGAACACGCTGCCACCGTTAGAGTTTATCCGTATATGGATTGTGCTTACATCGCCCAATGCGGTCAATTCTTGTCTAAACCGATGAGGGATTACATCATCCGGCCAACTCCAATACTCCAAATCGTATCGCATAATGTCGCCGTAGATATAAAGAGTGGCTTCGTCGCTTTCGGCCGCACTGTTTTCAAATCGCCAAAATTGATTGTCTTTATCCATCATGTTCATCACCGCCTTTCGGTTTCATGGCTTTATTGTTGATTGTGTCCATGCTTTAAATCTCTCCTTCCTCTAATCGCCTAAGCTCTTGTCGCATTGTTTCCTCTTTCACGCGCTGGCGGTGGTTGACATTGAAATCCGTGCCGGTCATTTCAGCGGCTTCACGTTCGCGGGTACTCAATTCGGCTTCAATGCGCCGTATGGCAGCAGTCGCTTCACGCAATGGGTCAATTTGCCCTTGTGACGGCCCGTGCCATTCGGCTTTACAGTACGCCGCTCTGATGATGGGGTCGTCGAAGAACCCCGGGGCATAAATACGTCCTTTGGCGACGGCTTCCGATAACCATTCCTCATAGATGGGTTGGCAAAAATCGTTGGCGAACCACTTGCGGCGCATACGGAACATCTTCCATGCTTCCAACAATGCCGCACGGCTTGCGCTGTAGGATGCTGAGAAATGTTTTATCAGCAATTCGTATGGAATTTCCAACGACGAACCGATTTGCCGCAAGATGGCGTTCACAAATCCATCAAAAGCGACGTTGGGTCTACCCGGCGTTGCGGTTTCAATTTTCTCACCACGCCGCATGCGAACGACTGAGCCGTTACCAAGTTCGTAGGTAAAGGGATTGTCGGGGTCAATTTGTTCTTCAACATCCATGCTATCCCCAAGGTCTAATTGTGGAAATTCTTCATACACAAAAACGGTGAACAAGCCGCCGACAACTGCTGCTGTAAGCTCTGCCACGGTATACCGGCCCAATTGCCGCAGGCTTTCTATAACAGGAGCCAAAACGGGCAAACCCCTTGTTTGGTCGGGGCGTTCAGATTCCATCAAGTGAAGGATATTCCGTCTGCCTGTGACATTACCAAACGTCAGGACTTTGGTGTATGAATCGTCGTCATTCGCCGATCCGGGAAAACTGTTCATGATGTAGTAGGCAGATACCTCACCGCCCGCTGTTTCTACGCCGTTGTTTACGTTGTCGTTTCCGGTCATGCTCTCCGGGGTTTTTACCCTGTCGCCCTCTATAAGCTGTATTCGCAAGTCATACATAAAACCTTGCCGCTTTTTGTATGGCAACAGTACAAACACATCACCCGATAACAACATGCTCAAAAAGGCTAATTGCTGAAGCTCGTAAAAATTATTAAGTCTGAACCTGTCGCAATTGACGGAGTTGGAGAAATACTCAAATTCCCGCACAACTGCCTGCTTCCAACTTTCCGCTTCCTCGTCAGTCATTTTAAGAAAATCGTTATCAATGGATGGTTTTAATACCAGCCCGGAGCCGATTGCGTTTGTACGAGTTGTTTTGATTGCACCTGTAGCAATGTTCGCACCACCCATGTATAAATCCCGCGAGCGTTCACGGAGCAAAGCTAAGTTATCATTGATGTCCTCGTTGGGTGAGCCGCTCTCACTATCCCAGCCTTTCGTAGCTTTTTTGTTTTCGTTTGCGCCGTGGTGAGAGTAACCGGAATTCAAAATATTTAACTGTCGTTTCGCCCATTCCCTTTTAGCCGCTTTTGCTGGTGAAAAGTAGGCTATAGCCTTATCTAACATCGTCGGTTCTTCCAACGTAGTCGGGTTCCTGTTGTTAATTTTTTTGGTCATGATGCCCCCCTACATATCCCTCGGGATTATTTGCTGCACTCTGATTCGTGATACGCCGGCGATTTCGTCTACTTTATCAGACCAATATTTAACTGATGTTCTGATTTCTCGTAAGTCTGCACGGCGTAACCGTCTTGTGCCCATTTGATATTCTTGGCCGGTCATCACGGCTTGTTCTGCCATAATCCAACCATTCAACATGTCTTTTGCAGTTTGAATGCTGATCATACTTCGACCCCCTTGCTGATTGTGCCTCTGCGCTTGGCGGGGGCAATCTTTTTGACATTTTTGCGCTTTTTCAGCTCCTCAAAATTCGGATTAAGAATTTCTATGGCAGCGACATTGTAAACTCGACAGTCCAACGGCTCATTTCTTGCCCCTGTTTTAACTATCCATTCTGTTTTTGGTCAACACTCTCGGTAATCCCAAAATACATAATCCCGTATTTACGCCACTTGTCGGCTGTTCCTGTAACTAAAATCAACCCAAAATCATACCTTGTACAGCGTTTATACAGCA
>WRAI01000047.1 GCA_009780275.1 Oscillospiraceae bacterium
ACACCCATAGAAACGCCCCTACCTGAACGACCTATACTTAGCCAAGAACGCGAATTGGAAATAGTCGAAAGTTTTCGTGAGTGGGCGTGGCCGCTTTTCGCAGGGCGTAGCTATGTATGTGAGCAAGAACTTGCGCATTCGCTTGAACGTGGATATCTTGAATACTATTTTGGTACGTTTAATGGGCGTGAGGCTTTGGGTATATTTGTGCCTTTTGGTGCGGATTTAGCTACGATGAGAGAAAATGTTGCCGGTTATTCCTTTGTGTTTCCGGATTTGGGTTGGTATTTTGTGCATAGCGATTCTTTTGATGGTCGCAGCGATGGCGGCGTCCACATCTGGCTGCACGATGATGGTGACTGGATGTGTTTCTGCGTAGGTTACGAGCGTGGGTATTTGACAGCAGAGGACATTGGGTTGATTTGGGCGTTGTATGAGAATAGAGCGGCATTATGGCATTATGAAGACAGAGCGTGGTAGAAAGGGGTCTGTCATGAAAAAAGCAATTATTTTATGTGCGTTGTTGTTACTGTTTGGTTTGGTAGGCTGTTCGGATAATGTGCCGCCCGGGCAGGAGGTGCCGTATGAAACGGCAGGGTTGACGAATGTAGAAACGCCCGCACCTGAGCGCCTTGAACTCAGCGCAGAGCGAGAGTTGCAAATCCGTGAGAATTTTCTTGTATGGTTGCACAACGCTGGAAGGGATTGTGTGGAGCTTGACTATGTAAAAGTTACACGATATTTTGGCACATTTGATGGGCGCGAGGCGGTTTTCATGTTGGCAAATGTGGATGATACTTTTGGGTCTGCGGAAGAGAAAGTTGCAGGGTACGATTTTGTATTTGGGAGCAGCGGATGGGCTGGTGAACACGAGGCGGTCGCGCGGGGCGGCGTTCACATGTGGCTGCACGATGATGGTGACTGGATGTGTTTCTGCGTAGGTTACGAGCGCGGGTATTTGACCGCAGAGGACATTGGGTTGATTTGGGAAAGGTATATGGGGAATATGGGGGAGTAGGGAGCCTGCTATGAAAAAGAAGATTTATATTGGCGCACTCGTTTTAACATGTGGACTAATCATAGGCTGTGCGGATAGTGCGCCGCCTGCACAAGAGCCGTCGTATGAAACAGCCGGGCAGACGGCTGTGGAAACAGGAGAACCGACACTCACAGCAACATTGGAGCCAGAACACTTCGGGCTTAGCGATGCCCGTGAATTGCAGCTTCAGGAAAGTTTCTTGGCGTGGATATATGCAAACACCAACAAGGAGCTCCTGCCCTACAGGCCGACTATTTGGCAGTATTTCGGCACATTTTCCAGACGTGAAGTTGTTTTTATGGACACATGGGAGTTTGTTAACCATGGCGAAATAGAGGAGGTTGTTGCAGGGTACACTTTTGTATTTCCGCACAGTGGGCGGACCATAGCGCATGGCAATGATCAAGGCGGCGTTCACATATGGCTGCACGATGATGGTGACTGGATGTGTTTCTGTATAGGTTACGAGCGCGGGTATTTGACAGCAGAGGACATTGGTTTGATTTGGGAAAGGTATATGGGGAATATGGGGGAGTAGGCGACAAAAAAGGCAGTCAAGATGACTGCTTTTTTTGTACCAAATAATTTCGCGTGACAAGTGCGGAAAGTCGTGGTATAATAGACAAAAACGAACAGGGGGTAGCTTATGCCGGACAAGCCTAAATATTCTATCGTTGTGCCGCTGTATAATGAGGAGGCGGTCATTGAAGAGTGCTACAAGCGGCTTAAAGCTGTGATGGACAGTTGTGGTGAGTTATATGAATTAATTTTTATAGACGACGGCAGCCGCGACAAAACGCCGGAAATGGCGCGCGAGCTTGCCGCTGAGGACAGTAATTTGCGTGTGTTGCGCTTTTCGCGCAATTTTGGCCACCAGCCGGCCATTACGGCAGGTATGGATGAGGCGCGAGGTGAGGCTGTCATTGTCATCGATGCTGATTTGCAAGACCCGCCTGAGATTATGTTGGTTATGATTGAACAGTGGAAGCAGGGCTTCGAGGTTGTCTACGGAAAGCGCGCCGTGCGCAAAGGAGAGACAGCATTCAAGAAATTAACAGCAAAGATCTTCTACCGTTCGCTCAATGCCATGACAGATGTCAATCTGCCTGTCGATGCCGGTGACTTTCGTTTGCTCGACCGCAAAGTCATTGAAACGCTGAAAAGTATGCCTGAACGTAACCGCTATGTGCGTGGGCTGGTGAGTTGGGTTGGGTATAAGCAAACGGCAGTTGAATATATCCGTGAGGAGCGTTTTGCCGGTGAAACCAAATATCCGTTGCGCAAGATGCTGGCCTTGGCGGGTAACGCTATCACGTCCTTTTCGCTTAAACCGCTGAAATTGGCAACGTGGATTGGCACGCTATTATCAATGGGTAGCTTCGGGTTTTTGATTTATGTTATTATTGACCGATTGTTCATTCGTCCGGATATGGCAGCAGGCTGGGCATCAATGGTGGCGATTATGTTATTCTTTAACGGCATTGTATTGATTATGCTGGGCATTGTCGGGCAATATATTGGGCGGATTTATGATGAGACCAAAGGACGTCCGCAGTATATTGTTGCTGAGCGATTGAATGACAATGAGTCATAGGTTTTTTGTCGATGCTGATTTTGACGGTGCGTTGTATGGTGAAGATGCGCATCATGCCGTGCGTGTATTGCGATTGCGTGTAGGCGAGCGTGTGGTGGTGTGCGATGGGTGTAAGCGTGAAGCCAATGCTGTTATTACTGTGATAGAGGCACGGGCAGTGTATTTAGACGTCGGTGTGTGGCGTGATAATTTGGCCGAGCCGCCGTTTGATATGGCGGTTTATATCGCGGTGGCAAAGGGCGAGCGCATGGATTACGCGGTGCAGAAATGCGTGGAACTGGGCGTGACGAGTATTGTGCCGTTTGTGTCGAGGCGATGCGTGGCGAAGGCGGAGGGCAGCAGCAAAACTGAGCGTTGGCGCAAGATTGCCAAGCAAGCAGCAAGCCAGGCAGGCCGCGGGATTATCCCGACGGTGAGTGCACCACTTGATTTTGAAAGTGCTGTTACGCAGGCGGCAAAAAGCGAGCTTGCGCTATTCTGTTATGAAATGCCGTTGGACAAGACACTTAAACATGCCTTGCCGCAGGAAATGCCACGAAGCATTGCCATTGTATG
>WRAI01000048.1 GCA_009780275.1 Oscillospiraceae bacterium
CAATATCGGCAAAATCCCACGTTTCGAGAAGCTGATAGCAACGATCCGAAGCCGCGAAATCTCTGCCTGCGTCATATTGCAGGCGCAATCGCAGCTCAAAAGCATCTACAAGGACGACGCCGAGACAATCATCGGCAACATGGACACCGTTTTATTCCTTGGCGGCAAAGAAAAGACGACTTTGAAAGACATGTCCGAATCGCTTGGAAAAGAGACGGTGTACATGCTCACCAACAACATCAGCAGGGGCAACAACCCGTCCTACGGGCAAAACACGCAGAAGCTCGGCAAGGAACTGATGAGCATCGACGAAATCGCAGTGATGGACGGACTCAAATGCATACTGCAATTACGCGGCGTCAGGCCGTTCCTGTCGGACAAATTCGATATAACCAAGCATAAGAACTATCGCTACCTGTCCGACTCAAACCCGAAAAACGCCTTTGACATCGGCAAGTTCGTGCTGCGTAAACTGAAAGTGAACCCTAACGAGCAGTACAAGTATTTTGAGTACGCGGAGCCGGAGGACGACCTGCCGGACGAAGCCTTTGACGACTTCCCGGTTGACCTTGAGCCAATCTAACAGCAACCCAGCTTCATGCCGCCCTCTCCCAAACTCAAATGGGAGGGGGCGGCTTTTTGCGTCCCAAGACAAAATCTAAGAACAAATGGAGGAAAAACACTATGGCAGACTTGACCATCATCAAACAGAACGGCAGAGCTTACATAGACAGCCGTGAGGTTGCCGACGCTATCGGCAAAGAGCATAACCATCTGCTGCGCGATATTCGCAACTACATCAGCATCATTGAAGAAATCGGAGCGTCCAAAATTGGACACTCCGATTTCTTCGTCGAAAGCAGCTACCAAAGCGCTCAAAACAAAGAAATGCCATGCTTCCTCATAAGCAAGATGGGGGCAGAGGTCATCGCAAACAAACTGACAGGCGAGAAAGGCATCCTGTTCACCGTCGCCTATGTCGCAAAGTTCAATGACATGGAAGCCGCCGAACGCGAACTGGAAATGCGCGCCGCAACGCCAGCCCCCAGGCTCGGCGAATACAACGCCTGCGCACGGATCGTGATTCGTGCCTTGCAGGAGCTGGGGACAATGCCGGAAGACGTGATCCTGTTTCTGCGCGAACTGTACAAGCCGCTGGGCATTTCCATTGCCGCTGATACCGTGATTGACATGGATAGCGAAACTGCACCGCACGTTCCCCGCAATTACACGGCGAAACAGATCGCGGAGCTGGTTGGCATCTACTCCATTGCCGGCAACCCCCACCCACTGGCGGTAGCCTGCATCCTAAATGAAAACCTGTACATTGGCGAGGATCATAAAACAGCCGTCACTTTGGATTGCGGCAACCATTTCGGCATCAGCATCCGTTATGACGACTACGCCCTCCAGTCGGTAAAAGGCTGGCTCGTTGAGTACGGTTTCCCGGATGAAATCTATGGTTTCGACCGGACTTTCAATGTCCGGTACGGGCATTAGCGCTTTCCCGTCCAGCAAGGGCCTTTGCAACACCACGTGGCTCTTTTTATATAAAGACAAAAAACAACAAAGTGCGCGGGAAAACAACAAGAAATAATGAAAGGAGCGGTCGGGCAACTGAAAACGCGCACTGACAAGACCCGCCATGCGCGGGTTTTTGTTTGAGTGGCATCCGCATGGTGCCCACTCGTCCAGTTGCCTGACTTGGTAATCGGATTGGAATTCTTCAATTCTGCGGTTGATGTACTGCAAACACTCGTTATCGCCCTTGGCGCGGGCCTCGGTATTTGGGGGGTAATAAATCTTTTGGAGGGGTACGGCAACGATAACCCCGGAGCGAAGTCGCAAGGCATGAAGCAACTGATGAGTGGCGGAGGTGTGGCCCTCATCGGGATCGTGCTTGTACCTTTGTTGAGTGGGTTGTTTTAGGCGATGTTCGGGCTGTTCGACGCAATCGCCGACTGGTTCAGGGGGCTGTTGATCGACGGCATAATGCACAACTTCACCGGCATGTTCGAAGACATGAACACAAGGGTCGGTGAGATTGCAGGACAAGTAGGGCAAACGCCGGAGGGCTGGAACTCCGGCATTTTCGCCCTCGTCCGAACCCTGTCAGAAACGGTGGTCATGCCCATAGCGGGTATGATATTGACTTTCATTGTCTGTTACGAACTGATACACCTCGTCATTGAACGTAACAACATGCACGATTTCGATACGTTTATCATATTCAAATGGATATTCAAGACATTCTGCGCGGTCTATATCCTGACGCACACCTTTGACATTGTGATGTTCGTGTTTGCAATTGCACAAAACGCAGTGAACAACAGCGCGGGCATCATAGCCGGAAGCCTCGACTTGGACATAGCCCTGCTAGAACTCGAAGCGCAGCTATCGACCATGAACGTTGGCGAACTGATTGGGCTGTACTTCGAATCGGCGATACTGCGCATCGTCATGAACGCCATCTCAGTCTGTGTGTTCCTCATAATATACGGCAGGATGATAGAGATATACCTGACGATCTCAGTAGCCCCAATACCGCTGTCCACCATGATAAACCGCGAATGGGGCGGCATCGGCAACAGCTACCTCAAAGCCCTGTTCGCGCTCGCGTTCCAAGGGTTCCTCATAATGGTCTGCGTCGCTATCTATGCCGTGCTGCTGCAAGGCATAACAGCAGCACCGAGCATCCACGCAGCAATTTGGGGCGCGATGGGCTACACGATACTGCTCTGCTTCATTTTGTTCAAGACAGGCAGTATGAGCAAAGCGCTCTTCGGCGCACACTGATGTTGATGTACAATAAAGTTTGATAATGAAGTCTGCAAAATGACAGCAATGTTTGATAACGGTGCACAACTGATGTTGGCAGCTACAAAATAAACATATAACGGCAGTTGCACAATAAACGCATAATTACAAAAAAATCGTATGGCGGCCAAACACACAGGCGGGGCAAAGCTGTCCGCCTGTGGTCGCTTTTGC
>WRAI01000049.1 GCA_009780275.1 Oscillospiraceae bacterium
ACTGCTGGCTGGCAGCACGGAAAAATGCGTGATTAGCTTCGCGATTGCATATAAATCCGTTGCGAAAAATCTTGCAGAAATAGGCCATGCTCAGTTAGAAATAGCGAACAAGCTTCGATTGGCAGAAGCATTGCTGGACATCGCAAAAGACTACGATATTACGCTTTGTGCCTGCTGTGAACTGCCCGAACTGTATGAACTTGGCGTGCAGCCCATATCATGTGTAGATGCAAGCTTGTTTGGGATAAACGCGCCACGCGACAAAAATCAGCGTGACGGTTGCAATTGCGCTATCAGCGTTGACATTGGCGTGTATAATTCGTGCATGAATGGGTGCCAGTATTGCTATGCAAATCATAGCGAGGTTAGGGTTCGGGGAAATTACGCACGGCACAATGTGGATGCGGAAATGTTGTAGTTCCCACTTAAACTTTTCTTCTTGCTACTTTTGCAGCGGGTAATACGCCAAATTTTCCTTAATTTCTCGCCGGATGTTCACCTACTCATCAGGCCGGACATCTTTTTCATACGCGTCAAAACTTGAACGACAAGGTGTCAATGTGGTATACTATTACAAAATTAGCGATAATTTTGAGAAACATTACGGCTATTTTGTCGTAGATTAGGGGGCAAACTTGTGGCGGTTATTTACCAACCCACCGGCAAGGCACGGGAATATAGCCCGTTGGCGTGTAACCTTTACATGGCATGTTCGCACAAGTGCCGGTATTGCTATGCGCCGCATGTTTTGCAATGTAGTGCCGATACATATTTTCGCATACCGCACCCACGCAAAGATGTGCTGAAAAACATCGAAGCCGAGCTCAGGGCGAACGTTCCCACTAAACAGGTGATGCTGTCTTTCATCGGCGATGTTTACTGCGAAACGCATGACAACAACGCCACCACCCGCGCGGCGCTGGAGTTGTTCCTAGAATACGGTGTGCCGGTTGCCGTGCTGACAAAGGGCGGCGAGCGCTGCCTGAAAGACCTAGACGTGTTCAAGCGTTTCGGCGATCGAATTTGGTTGGGCGCAACGCTGACGTTTATGGACGAATCGAAAAGCCGCTACCATGAAAGCGGGACGGCGCTTCCGCAGGAACGACTTGATGTGTTGGCTGAGCTGAAGCGCAACGGCGTGACCACTTTCGCTAGTTTTGAGCCGATGATTGAAGCTCGCGAGAGCCTTGCCGTGCTGAATAGAACGCTGGAAATGGATTGCGTTGACAACTACAAAGTCGGCAAGACGGATAACTCGCAATGGTTAACTGAGCCGGTAGATTGGGACGCATATCTGCGCGAGTGCTTGGCGCTGATTCGCCCGACCGGTAAGGGGCTGTATGTCAAGCACAATCTGCGTACGGCAGCGCCGAATGTGGATGTGCGCGATGGTGAGATGGATGCGGATGCGCATGGGGTGAAGCTGTGAAAAACGCAGTATATGTGAGTCGAAATGATATGACCCAATAAGAGAGAAGTCTAAGCGTTCCGTATGTGGTGCCGCGCATGAGGAGGCTACAGGACGACAACAAAGCCATATTTTAGCAATGAACGACTTGATTGTGTTCTGCAACTTTACTGATGTCTAAATGCTGCTATCTTCGCTAGAAACAACATCAGTTATATCATCGGCTTGACGAAGCATCTCTCTCATTACGTCAAGTTCCATCTCGACGTCCATAACTTTATTATGGAACAAAGCATCCAATTGTCGGCGAAAAGCACTTACGATAGTGTCAGACATACCTTCGATTTTTCCCATTGCCTCCAAAATGCCTTTGCTTTGAATCGGTTGCCGGCTGAACTCGTCATAATTTTGCAGCAGCTTGATTGTGGTTGGAAGCGTATAGTCGGAAAACTGATGCACCTTGCTAATATTGGCAGGGTGTTTTTTGAGTTGCGCCGCTATCTGCTCGGTGGTTTTAAGTATCTCCCGCACCGGCTCTTCTAGTTTGCCTTGTCCGGCTTTGTCCAGTTCGCGTAAAGTGGATATGTAACCCTCGATGCTGTCTATGGTTTTGTCATGCTCGGGATTGCCGGCTGTAGCGGTAGGAGTGTCGCGGCGTTTGCGGCGATAGAGTGGGAGAAATACGGCAATCGCCAAGATGAGTAGCATTAGTAGCATTGTGTATGATGGGCGGACGGGCTGCTCGGGGGGAAGTTCTTCTTGTTGCGGCGGATCAAACTGCTGTGTGGGCGGTGCTTCTCGCAAAAATAAAGTCGAGTCGCTAGCTATTGCTATTTGAACGGGTGGCGTATGATAAAATGCTATTGTGCCGTTGCCAAGTTGACCAATTTCATTATACCCCCACGCCCACAGACTGCCGTCTGTTTTTATGGCAAGGGCATGGCTGCCGCCTGCCGAAACCGCATACCATTCATTAATTCCTATTTGGGTAGGGGCAGCGATATGTGTGGTGTTTACATCACCGTTGATTTGACCGAACCGATTATCCCCCCACGCCCAAAGACTGTCGTCTGTTTTCAAAGCAATAGCATGAGCGCCGCCCGCCGTAATTGCTGCCCAATCATAGTCCAC